>NZ_JBHZPE010000019.1:0-80645 GCF_042787985.1 Peribacillus sp. YIM B13481 | reverse complement strand
GCACTTCCGCTCCAATCAACCTTAAATAGTTTCGTTTTAAAAACAACAATCTTTACGAAAAGAGCCAAAATAAAAAACCAATCCCTCATGCGCGGATTGGTTTTTTAAAACATTGAAATGATGGTATTTCATGCGCGTCCGTTCCATAATAGGCCCATCGCTGGTGGCTTCGTCTCCATCTTTTACCTGACACGGAGTTTTCGGTACCGTTATTTTGGTCGATTGTATCGGTCGGTTTTATACTTCTTCACCTCATATTTGAACTTCCTTTTATCCATATGTAGACGAATGTCCATTTGTGCAATCTTCGCTCGAATTACATTCACGATCTGTATTCTGCAAGACGCTTAATGTCAAATTAATATTCCAGAAAATATTCCCTGTGTATTTTTTGAAAATAACCCTATATTTTTTAGCTTTCATGCACTAAAATTTGATATAGTGTTCTTAATGATTTAAACTCATTAAATCAAGATAGTCATTCCTGGCCCCTAAATCAACGTGGAGGCCAGCGGAACTAAATTTTTTTATCTTAGAAAAAACGAGGGATTCCTATGTGGGAATTATTATTAGAATTCGATTATCAGACCGTTCGTCATGCGGTATGGGCAGGTTACTTATTGACCTTTGTCTTTCCACTGGCTGCGTTTTACTTCTTAAATAAAAAGCAATCGCTTTTGAATGATAAATATCAAGCTTCGATTCACTCAGATAAAGGTAAATCCCCTGTTCAAGCATGCAGCATTTTTGACTGGCGGGGTGCACAGCGCTTTTTCACATTTATCCGGCAAAAGCAAAAGGATTCACTCGATGATTCAGATGAACCAAGCCTCCTTATTGTTGTTTAACCACTTACAATTCGAGGAGGAATTATTTTGAAGAAGAAAAGCATGTTACTAATTACCGTCCTATTTTTAGCTACGACCCTTTTGACAGGATGCTCTGCAGCAACGAGCGGCCCATTTCATACAGCATTGGTTAACCCCATGACAAAAATGCTTGAATTCAATGCTGATATATTTAATGGTAACTATGGTTTAAGTATCATTATGATGACATTTCTCATCCGTCTAGTCTTGCTTCCACTGACTGCCAAGCAATATAAAACACAGCTCAGCATGAAAACGAAGATGAATGGGCTGAAACCAGAAATGGCAGCAATCCAGCAGAAAATTAAAGAGACTAAGGATCCAGTTAAACAAAAGGCCCTGCAACAGGAAATGATGCAGCTATACCAAAAGCACGGAGTCAATCCGCTAAATATGGGCTGTCTGCCGCTTTTAATCCAAATGCCGATTCTAATGGGCTTTTATTATGCGATTCAAGGTTCCCATGAAATTGCGACCCATAATTTCCTTTGGTTCAGCCTTGGCCAGCCGAATATTGCCATGGCGATTATCGCTGGTGTCATCTATTATTTCCAATCAGTCATTTCCATGAGACAAATGCCGGAAGAACAGCAGAAACAAATGAAGGTGATGAGCCTGCTCTCACCAGTGATGATTTTATTCATTTCTTTCTCCGCTCCTGCAGCATTGCCACTGTATTGGTCAATCGGAGGTTTATTCATGATTGTTCAGTCCATCGTGCTGCAACGAGTTTATAAAAAAGATCATGCCAATGTGCCTACGAAGAATGAAACGGTTATGAAAAAAAGCTAATCCAAATTGGATTAGCTTTTTTTTTCATTCAAGGACTTTTCATTCACTGACATGTCTCGAGTAAAGATTGCCGTCTATATAACAAATAGTAAACAAGACATTTTGAACCTTTATTACCATTTTTATTTTTGAAATAAAAAAGAGTCCTTTCGACACCCGTAGAATAGCATGTTTTTTTCATATTCCTTCCGTTCTCTTTTCAAACCAGAGGTATTTTCCCTTATTTTTCCATCCACACTCTTCCTACAATGTGTTCATTTTCACGAAATAGCATTTTTAATTCCAAAATATGACATTTTTCTCATATGTTTATTGGTTATCATTAACATGGTTCTACGTAGTGGCCAATTATTTAGAAAGGAGGGGAAATTGGGTATAGGCTGGTCGCTTTTTGTTCTTTGAAAATGGAATAGGAGGAAAAAACTTGCAAAACAAAAGAAAATGGTTAGGTTTATTATTCACGATCATACTTATTGGATCGATCATTCTGCCGACAAGCTCCATCACAGCAGCATCTAATAAACTTCATACTTCCGCTAAAGATGAATTATCGGGAAAGAATCAAAAGAAAATCGCCGCAAAAGTACTTTCCCAATATGAAAAAAACGAAAAGGTGACATTTCTCGTTAAATTCAAAGAACAAGTAGACACCAAGGACGTATCCTCAAAAGCTGCAAAAACAGCAAAATCACAAAAATTATCTGCAAATAATTCAAAGTTACTTAAACGATCAAGTGTAGTCTCCGAGCTTCGTGCTACTGCTCTTGAAACACAAGTCAATATTAAGAACTACTTAAAAAAGCAAGAAAAAGCCGGTAATGCAAAGGATTTTCAATCTTTTTATATTGTTAATGCGATTGCCGTGACAGCCACAAAGGATGTTATGGAGCAAATCGCAGTTTTCCCCGAAGTAGAAAAAATTATGCCAAATGAAACAAGACAGCTTATTACGCCGGCAAGCAAGACTGTCGCTTCGAAAGCCCTTAAAAGCTCAAGCGCAAGTAAAACGAAAGCAGAAACATCTTCCGTTGAATGGAATATCGAAAAAATCGGAGCACCTGCTGTCTGGAATATGGGCATTGATGGTGCGGGTACGGTTATCGCTTCTATCGATACAGGAGTTCAGTGGAACCATCCAGCACTGAAAACAAAGTATCGCGGGTATAATCCTGCCAATCCAGACGTGCCAAACAATGAATATAATTGGTTTGATGCAGTTGGCGGACAAGCCGCTCCCTATGATGACTTGGGTCATGGAACACATACAATCGGTACGATGGTAGGTTCTGAACCAAATGGTGCAAATCAAATCGGAGTTGCCCCAGGTGCCACATTCATTTCCGTTAAAGCGTTTTCTGAAGATGGCGGGTCAGACATAGATTTATTAGAGGCAGGAGAATGGGTTATCGCTCCGAAAGATGCTTCTGGAAATCCCCATCCTGAGAAAACACCTGATGTTGTCAATAACTCTTGGGGGGGCGGAGCAGGTCTCGATGAGTGGTACCGTCCAATGGTACAAGCCTGGAAAGCTGCAGAGATATTCCCGGAATTTTCTGCAGGAAACACTACATTATCAAATCCAGGCGGTGCTGGTTCAGTAGCGAATCCAGCGAACTATCCAGAGGCATTTGCCACTGGAGCAACCGACCTAAACAATAAAGTCGGCAGTTTTTCCTTACGCGGACCATCACCCTACGGAGAAATTAAACCGGATATTTCTGCACCAGGCGTCAACATTCGTTCTGCCGTTCCTGGCGGTTCATATGAAGGCGGATGGAACGGGACATCTATGGCAGGTCCTCACATTTCAGCGGTTGCTGCTCTATTAAGACAAACAAATGCCAGCTTAACAGTTGACCAACTTGAGGAAATCTTACTAACAACTGCTACTCCATTGACAGACAATAATTATCCAGTAACGCCCAACCATGCCTATGGCTATGGCCTTGTAAATGCATTTGATGCAGTTTCATCAGTTGTAAGCGGACTTGGGAAAATTGAAGGAAAAGTAACCAAGTCTGGAGATGACTCAGAAGCAGCTGTCATTTCGCATCAAGCACCAGAAAAGTCGTATAAAAAAATGAATCTATCGCTTCAGGCTGAAGTGTCTGATAATGTAAGTGTCACTTCCGTTACCCTTAGCTATCAAAAAGCCGATGGAACTTGGGCTGAAATCAAAGGTGAAAAATCTGACGGTGACCATAAATCGGGAACGTTTGAGGCTACTATTCCGGGTTCGGAGTTGACGGAAGATACCATCGTTTATAAATGGACCGCTATAGACTTCGGTGGTTCAGAGACAGCTACAGATGATTATACCATCGATCTTTTGCCTGGAATTGGATTAGGTTATACAGAGGATTTCGAAGAGAAACCAACAACTGGATGGAGCTCATTTGGCACGAATAATGACTGGGATTGGGGCGTTCCGTCCAGCGGACCAGGTTCTGCATCTTCCGGTCAAAAGGTTTATGCAACAAATCTTGCTGGAAACTATTCCAATGGTGCCAACATGAGTCTGCAGATGCCTCCAATCGATGTTCCAGAAGGGACAAGCTATTTACAATTTAAACATTGGTACGAACTTGAAAAGAATTATGATTTCGCCCATTTATTTATCTCTAAAGATGGAACGAACTGGGTTCAAGCAGCTCGTTTTAACGATAAGTCCAATAGTTGGATTGATGGTGAAGTAAACCTTAGCCAATATGCTGGAGAACGAATCTATATTGCCTTTAATGTAACATCTGATGGTTCAGTCCAAAAACCTGGCTGGTATATTGATGATGTTAAATTGGCTGATACTGCCCTTCAACCATCTGCAAAAGCTAAAACAGGATTAGGTATAAACAAGTCTGACTCTTCCGTTTCAGCCAAACCGAAAGTTGATCCTGATAAAATTAAGCCCATTGCGGAAAAAGTGAAAAGTGACCCTAAAAAAGCACAGCCTGCTCCATTACTTCTTCCATTGCAGGCCCAGGTCAGTGTTTTAGAAACAGGAAGATCTGTGTATACAAACCCACAAGATGGTTCCTACCAACTAACACATGCATCAGGTTCATACACTTTGCAAGCAGAAACTTATGGGTATCTATCGCAAACAGCAAGAGTCAACGTAGAACAGGATGACATATCAACTGCGAACTTTACACTTCAAGAAATTCCCAAAGGTACAATCAACGGTACAATTACCAACAAAATTTCTGGTGAACCAGTTTCTGGTGCTACAGTTTACCTTCTTGAAGATGCTGCCATTAAACCGGTTACCACAAATTCAAAGGGTGAATACTCCTTAACTGCTTATGAAGGTAAATACACCTTGAAAGTCATGGCTCCTTCTTATTACGGCAATGAAGCATCAGTAACGATTTCGGACGGTAATAACTCCACGAAAGATATTGAACTGAAACCGTTCATCGGGTACCCAGATGAGATTAAGTATGACGACGGAACAGCAGAAAATGCCCGTGCCTATAATGCGGCAGGAAACAGCTGGGCAGTAAAGATGTCGCTAGCTTCGGGAAATAAATCGGCAAATGTAACCGGCGCTCTCTTACGCTTCTGGGATACCACATGGCCTGTTCCGGGCGGGACTGAATTCCAAGTTTCTGTATATGATGCTTCAGGAACAGAAGGATCGCCAGGTAAAAAAATCGCAGGTCCTTTCAATAAGACTGCGTTGCGTGACGGTCAATGGACACATATTGATCTGAGCGAGCATGGAATCATGGTTGAGGGTGATTTCTTTATTGTTTATACCCAATCGAAGGCCAATCCGAATGCTCCAGGATTAGGTACAGATGAAGATGGACCTAATGCAGGACGAAGCTGGCAGGGTGTCGGTGGTTCATGGTCGCAATCACCAACTGAGGAAGGAAACTACATGATTCGTGCCACTGTCAATTACGAAGTGAAGGAACCTGTAATTACCTCTCCTAAAGACAATGCGTATTCGAATCAAAAAGAAGTAACAGTTGAAGGTATATCCGCACCTGCAACAAAGGTAGATATTTTTAACAAAGGTGAGAAAGTAGCAAGTACTGACTCAACTGAAACAGGAACCTTCACTGTTCCAGTCACATTAAGGAATGGTGAAAATACTTTGACAGCAAAAGCTCGAACTAGTCAAGGTTCTACTGAGGCCTCTCCATCTGTAAAAGTGATATTGGATACGGCTAAACCGGAACTTGCAATTACTGCACCTGCAGACGGTTCCAAAACCAACCGTGAATCGGTAATCGTTACAGGTACGATTTCGGATGAAAACCTTAATAATGTCAAAGTAAATGGTCAGAAAGCTACTGTGAGAGACAACACCTTTTCCTATCGACTAATGTTGAATGAAGGTATCAATTACATTAAGGTAGTCGCACTGGACAAGGCAGGCAATAAAAGCACAAAATCCGTCTCGATCGATGCAAAGTATATCGCCCCGGAAATAACTGATTTATTGCCGAAAGAAGATAAGATCTTGAAAAGCGGCGAATCGGTCAAAATCGAATTTGACAGTGAACCCGGACTAACAACCAGTTTCTCGATACTGATGCCTTTGACAAATGCAAGGAGCATCGCAAATGCAACTGAATTGCCGATGAAAGAAACATCTTCAGGACATTATGTTGGCTACTATACTGCAACAGCGAATGTAAAGGCACCTGGTGCCGTTGTGGAAGTAAAAGCTGCAGATGGTCATGGAAATATCACAACACAAAAAGCGACTGGCATCCTATGGATTAACGCTAATAAATAAGTGCAAAGGCCATGCTTCCCTTTCATGAAAATGGGAAGCATGGCTTTCAAATGTTATAATGGTACTGAAAATTAGCTTTTGATATCATTTTGATTCCAGATTATTTCGCCCTGGTAATGCACTTTCTTTTATTTTTTTGGCAATGGATTTGTCGCAACTTTTTCGAAAAACCGCTCTACATATTCAAAATCCGTGTAGAAGAACAATAATAGATCACCAGGTTGTGATGTTTCCCAAGCTTTTACGAATGCGTCCAATTCATTAAGAACGATAAATGCCTGATCTTTATGTAACCCTGCTTCTACCGCAGCTTCCTTAAGCAGCCTCGCTACTTCGAGAGGCTCCCTTCCCCGCAAATCATCGTCTTCTTTAATGATGAACAGATCAGAATTCATTGCCGCCACCTTGGATAGTCTGATGAGCTCTTCATCAATGCGGTCCCCCGGCCCTGCCAAAACAGTGATAAGACGATTTTTGTTATAGGCACTGACCGTTTCGAATATGGCCTTTAATCCCGCTTCATTATGGGCATAGTCAATGATGATCGTTCGATCATTCAACTTTTTTAAATTGAAACGCCCTTTGGACAAATTCGTATCAGGCATAAACGTGACAGCCTTCCTTCTTAGTTCTTCCATGGATATGCCTTGGGTTTGGGCTGCGGCTAACGCCTGAAGTAAATTGGCGATATTATGACGTGCATTGCCGGAAATCGTTATTGGAATCATCGTGCAATCCATAAACTGAGAAATGACACCATCTGATGAATGGCAGATCATACCTTGTTCATTGACAAACCAAACTTTACATCCTCTCTTAATGGCGGCCTTCACCTGAGGCTGGGTGGCATCTGTAGAAGTAAAAATCACTTCCCCATCTGTAAAAGCTTCCATGGCAGCTACATTCGGATCATCTGCATTCAGCACACAATAGCCTGTTTTTTGAACGATTTCGGCTACCAGCCTCTTTAATTTTATGAGATCATCCAATGTTTCAATTCCATCACGGCCGAGGTGATCCTCACTAACATTTGTAATGATGCCAACATCACACTGACGAAATGCCAGACCTTCACGCAGAATCCCGCCCCGTGCCGTTTCTAATACAGCTACATCAACTTCAGGATGTGCCAATACCATTTTTGCACTGACCGGGCCACTGCAGTCACCTTGATCCAATACCTTATCGCCGATATATACTCCATCGGAATTCGTCATTCCTACCTTCGTATTTTCATTTGAAAGAAAATAATGAACCAATCGGGTCGTTGTCGTTTTTCCATTTGTTCCGGTCACCGCGATGATCGGTATCGCCGCCACTTCCCGTGTCGGAAATAAATAATCGATAATGGCTTTGCCTACATCCCTTTTTTTCCCTTCACTCGGATAGTGATGCATTCGAATTCCCGGTGCAGCGTTCACCTCGATTATCGCAGTCCGTGAATGTTCGATTGATTTTGAGATATCCTCACAGATCAAGTCTATTCCGGCTATATCCAAACCGATTGCTTTTGCGGCAGCACGTGCCATATTCTTAATGGTTGGATGGACCTGGTCCGTTACATCTATTGCCTTTCCACCAGTCGAAAGATTTGCATTGCCGACAACTTGAACCACTTCTCCTTGATTCGGAATTGTATCCAGTGTTCGGTTCGATTTTTCCAAATAACACGTCACGGTATGTGTAAGGGGGATTTTTGACATCGGTTTTTCATGACCTTCTCCACGCAATGCATTACGATTTTCCTTTTCTATCAACTTGCGTATCGTTTCCTTACCGTTTCCAATAACATAGGGAGGAAGCCTTAAACTAGCAGCTATAAGTTCTCCATTTACTATCAATATCCTGTAATCATGTCCTTCAATATGTCGTTCGACAATGTACTTCTCCACATGTGGCTCCAAACAATTGACTACATTGAATAGTTCATCCTTATTTTTAATATGGGTGATGACACCCTCTCCCTGTCTACCGTTATACGGTTTTATAACCAGTGGAAAACCCAGCTTGTCCGCTGTGGTAAAGATTTCTTCAATGGAATGGGCAATATCCCCTTCAGGTACAGATAGGCCACACCCTTTTAATATAGATTTGGTCAATGATTTATCACATGAATTCTCCACGGCAATATTCGAAGTCTGGCTAGAAATTGTCGCCTGGACATACTTTTGCCTTGAACCGGTTCCTATACGTAGTAAACTTTCATCACCCATTCGCTCGACAGGGATATCTTTTGCCTGCGCAGCCTTAAAAATGGCTTCTGTACTAGGCCCCAGTTTATTTTTATAATATAGCTGCTCTATTTGTTTTACATAAAATTGTACATTTATAAGGTTTTCACCATTCAGGATGGCTTCCACAATATCTTTTGCTGCTAAAAAAGCTTGAAGACCTGACTGAGGCTCCTTATAGTCGAAGGTTACATAATAATGACCCTTCTTTTCCATCATTACCGTTTTTCCCCGAATGGCATCAATTCCAGCTAAGTTTTGAAGCTCAATCGTCATATGCTCTAAAATATGTCCCATCCATGTACCTTTTCTAAGCCTTTCAGCAAAACCGCCTCGATACCCTTTTGAACATGTATGGCTTCCCAGGTTCGGGAGCGTCCTCAATAATTTTTCATTGAATCCAGGAATCGAATCAGATGGTTTCTCTTCCAATTCCCCTATATCCAATTCAATGCAAATCGTTGGTGTATAAGCAAAATAATTAGGTCCTTTTAAATAACGGACTCGATTGATAATCATGGTTGGATCCCCTTTTTCATCAACAATTTCCTGGTAAGCAGGTCAAAGCGGTATCCCCTGGTAAGTGCATGAAGATTAAATCCCGAGAGAGTCAACTCTTCACTGCCATTATCGGAAGATGTGATATTGATATAATCACTGTTGCTGCCATCAAGAACTAATACTTGATGTTGGCCAAATACTTCAAAATATCCTTCTTTAACTAAAATTGCTGTATTTTCATCAATGCCAATACCCATAATTTCTTTATTCCCTGCTATCGCACTTAACAGACGGTCAAAGCGGCCACGCTGGGAAAAATGTTGGTCAATTATCAGGTCGTCAAGGAAGCCGAAACCTATCCCAATCTCTACCTTTAACTTATTATCATTCAGCATTGTGTCAGCAGCAACGATCATATGCTTACCTAAAATGGAGGCGCCAGCACTTGTCCCTGCTATCACCATTCCTTTATGCCAGGCATTAGAAAGGGCATGATGGAATTTGGATTTTCCAATCCGCTCAGATAACCGGCTTTGGTTTCCTCCAGTAATGAAGATGGCAGAAAAGGATATCAGCTGTTTACAAATCTCCGGATCGTCTGCATCCTGCCTTGAATCCAGCTTGATCACTTCCACCCTGTCCACGCCTAAATCCCTGAAAATCTTGATATACTCGGTACTCACTTCCTCAGGAATTTCACTCGCTGTAGGCAATATTCCTATTCCGCCATCTGAACGGTTTGCAAGCTCGACAAATTTATTTAATACTTCACCTTCAAGGCACTTATCCTCTGCCCCGCCAATGATAAGTAATTCACCACAATTCATTCCTCATACTCACCTTTACAAATGGATTAAGATCATTAAGTTGCTCTATACAGAACACATAATGACTAGTATGGCAACTTGTCTAGGTCTTCATTCATAAAAATGGCAAACAGCAGAATTTTGTTTAACTTAATGAAAAGAGAGGAAAAGTAATAGAGTAAAAAATAAAAGGAGTGTGCAAAGATGAGCCAAAACCAATTAAAAGAAAAAGTATTGAACATCATCCGTGATCATAAAATAGGAGTTTTATCATCTGTAGAAAATAACAAACCACATTCACGCTATATGACATTTTTTAATGAAGAATTAACTTTATACACGCCAACGAATGCAAATACGGAAAAAATTGATGAAATTGAAAAGAATCCAAATGTTCATATCCTGATTGGTTATGAAAATGAAGGATTAGGCGATTCTTACTTAGAAATCTCAGGTACCTCGAAAATTAACGATTCACAGGAATTAAAAGATAAATTATGGAATGAGTCATTTGAAAATTGGTTTGACAGTCCAAACGATCCAAATTATTTAATCCTTCAAATTAAGCCTGAAAGCATCCGGTTGATGAACAACAATGGTCAACCTCCACAAGAGTTAACATTATAAAAAATTATTATTTGGCATTCACGAGTAAATGCGCGAAACTCACGAGTAAATGCGCGAAATTCACGAGTAAAATGGCAAAATTCACGAGTAAATGTGCGAAATTCACGAGTATATGACCGAAACTCACATAAAATAAAACTATCGCTATAAAAGCCAGTTTAAAACCCGCACTCATATGACTTGAGTGCGGGCTTTTTTCACGATTACACCAACTCTGATTGTATATAATGCAAAATCAGATTGGCCGTATGTTTTAATGAAGAGATATGTGTTCTCTCAAAGGCGTGAGATGCATCAATCCCCGGTCCGATTAGACCATGCACGACATCATACCCTGCCCGGATTGCAGCGGAAGCGTCCGATCCATAATACGGATAAATATCGACACGGTAGTCGACAGCATTCGCTTGGGCAAGTGTGACAAGATGCTGACGCAATTTATAATGATAAGGGCCTGAGGAGTCTTTAGCACAAATGGAAACGCTGTATTCATCCGTCGATTGTCCATCACCGATCGCACCCATATCGACGGCTAAATATTCGACTGTTTTCTCTGGGATATTGGAATTACCGCCATAGCCGATTTCTTCATTGTTGGAAATCAGGAAATGGGTCGTATATGCCAATTTTATCTTTCCTGCGGAAATAAGGTCAATGATATGAAGGAGGATGCCAACGCTAGCTTTATCATCCAAATGCCTTGATTTCAAAAAGCCTGCATCTGTCATTTCCACTCTCGGTTCAAAGGAGACAAAATCTCCAACTGAAATGCCAATGGCCTCCGTTTCCGCCTTGGTTTTCACGACTGCATCGATACGGACTTCAATTGTCTCATCATCACGCTTGGCATCCCCGGCATTTTTATATACATGGACAGAGGTCTGATTGATTAAAATGGTCCCGGTGATAATCGCCCCATCAGCCGTATGGATTTTACAATACTCCCCTTCCACTGAATTCCATCGGAAACCACCGATCATCGTCAATTTAAGGCGGCCATTTGACCTAATTTCCTTTACCATGGCCCCTAGTGTATCGACATGGGCAGTCAGCAAACGATGTTTGCCATCATCTTCTCCTTTTAATGAAGCAAGTAATGCTCCTTTATTCGTGATCTTGTAAGGGACCTGCCTATTTTCCATGAATTCAGCCGCATATTTAATGACTTGCTCCGTATAGCCGGAGGGACTGGGTATTGATACTAACTCTTTTATGTAAGATACGATTTTCTTTTCTTCGATAATACTCATACATATCTCTCCTTTCCTCTTTTTTTTATTATATCTATTCATGCCAACTTTTAACATATAAAGGACCGCCAAATGGCGGTCCTTATATCGATTTAACTCATATGGGCCAAAATAGGCAAGATGGCCATGACTAATGTAGTAATGCCATATATCGCCAAATTCTCCATATTCATTTTTCTTTTCCATTTATCGCGCCATACTTTATATCTGCTCATATCTTCGTTTCTCATAAAAATCCTCCTCCATGATGAAAGTTCAACTTATTTCAACTTTCTTTGCTTGTCGGAAATTCCTTCATATATTCCAAGAAGGTAATTCTCATTCCGTCTAGGAAAGGCAACAATGTCTGCAATGATTTCCTGAGGTTTCAGTAACCGGCCAACCGATTCAGTAAACAATATTTCTAACTCTTTCTTTGTTCATTAGGATATCTCACTAACATAAATACCACACTTCCAATTACTTACTATATAACCTTAATCCACACCCTTGAAACGCAAAAAAATCGACCGCCCATAAAGGCAGCCGATTGGATTCATACAATTTTTTATTTAGTGACACCGACATTGAACCATTTATATTGTCGCTCCGCTAGGTAATCATATCCCGTAACGCGTTCATTCACTCCCGCCAATTGATAACGGAATAATGTCGGAATGACTGGAACCTCTTCATGGATCAATTCTTGCCACTCATTATATGTGTCGATCCGATATTGATCATCGAAAGCTTCCTCTGAAATCCCTTTAGCAAGAAGCTCATCATTTTTATCATTCACCCAGCGGGTATAGTTAAATTCTGCAGATCTAGACCATAAGCCTGATGGATCCGGATCGGAAGCTACTCCCCAAGCAGCTTGGTAAATATCAACTTTGTCATTATCCTTTTTCAAAAGGTCATAGAATGAATTGAACTCATGAAGCCTGCCATCCTGCAATTCAACGTCCAATCCCACTTGTTCCCATTGTTGGATATAATACCTTGCTAAAGGCTCAGAAACATCGGATCCACTCATAGAAGCAAAGTTGATCTTGAACTCTTTTCCATCCGCATCTTCACGAATGCCATCCTTATTCGTATCTACAAATCCTGCTTCATCCAAAAGTTTTTTCGCTTTTTCAGGATCATATTCATATGCTTTTACATCTTTATTGTTATATTTAAAGTTCGGTGTAATGACCGAGTTGGCAGGGAAGCGAAGGCCCTTGAACATCTTTTCGCCAACTTCTTCATTATTGATGGCATAGGCCATTGCCTGACGAAGGCGCTTGTCTTTGAATTTTGGATTCTCATCCATAACATTTTCTTCTTTTTCCTTATCATAATAACCGAAATTGAAACCAATATAGGAATAAGCCAATTCAACTTTGCCCAATAATTCGACATTATCCAATTCCTTGGCCTGTTCATAATGCTCAGCCAGGACCTCAGCTACATCAAGGTCACCATTTTCAAGGGATTTAACGACAACAGACGGATTCACGACTTTCAATGTCACGCTGTCCAATTTTGGAGCACCGCGCCAGTAATCCTTATTCGCTTCGAATTCAACCGCTTCCCCTTGAACGATCTTCTTCACTTTAAATGGTCCAAAACCAATCGGGTTTTTACGGATTTTATCAGAAGATTCCAACTTCGCAATTGGTACATCTTTTAAGTATTCTTTATGAAGCGGATATGTCCATAAACCAGTCGTGACGGATGGATTCCCTTTCTTGAAAGTGAAAGTGATTTTCTTTCCGTCCACTTTAATCCCTGAAATGCTATCGGCTTTCCCTTCATGATACTCTTCCATACCCTCGATTAAAGCCATTTGTTCATCATAGCGTACACCTTTGTAATCTTTGCTTCCCATGACGAGATACGCATATTCTAAATCGGCACCAGTCACAGGCTTCCCATCTTGCCAATTTACATTATCCTTAATCGTAAGTGTAACCGTTTTATGATCGTCTGAAATCTCATAGGAAGCGGCACCTTCATTCGTGAAAACATAGTTTTCGTCTGTATCCAACAAATCTTCATCAAAGAATGTGATAACTTGGTTATCGGGTTCGCCTTGATAGAAAACTTTGTTTAATATCCCTTCAAACGGGGTATTGGATACCAATCCATATGTCAAATGACCGCCTTCAATAGGCTCTCCTTGGTTAGTCGTCTTTGTCGGGAATTTGGAGGTATCAACCTGTTCGACATCTTTCCCTTTTTTCTCTTTCGTTGACGATTTCTCCGTATCATCCGAACATGCAGCAAGCAGTAGAGACGAAATGGCCAATGCACTTAATACCTTACTGTAGCTTTTGATTTTCATATCCTACACTCCCCTTTTTTATCCTCTTCTTTGTCTTGCATCGGCGGCGCGTTTTAACGCTTGACCAACGAAATTTATACTCAGCATCAACACTAAAATCATGAGTGATGCGGGTACCCATATCCACCACTTGTTTTCCAGAACATCTGGATTTTGAGCATAACTGATAAGCGTCCCGAGACTCGGTGTGCTCTCCGGAAGACCGAATCCTAAGAAAGTCAAACTGGATTCTAGGCCAATATTGCCTGCAAGATTCAAAATGAAATTTACGATAATCAGTGAACTGACATTAGGCAGAAGCTGAAACATGATGATTTTCCAATGTGGCGTCCCGAGTGTTTGTGAGGCGTGGATATAGTCCAGCTCACGCTCTGACAAAGCTTTTGAACGAATTAGCCGTGCCTTTCCTGTCCATAAAAACATCGTCATGATCAATATGAAAACATACACATTGAATACTGGTACAATCGTGACTACAACGATGATGAACATCAATTGAGGTAGGGCAATCACGAAATCGATAACACGCATGATCACATTATCGGTTGCCCCGCCAAAGTAACCAGCAAGAAGCCCTAATGATAAACCGATGATTGCCGTGAATAAGGTAATGAACAAACTGATGGTAAATGAGTTTCTCGTACCGATGATCAGTTGTCCGAATACATCCCGGCCACCATAATCGGTACCGAGCCAATAGTCTGAAGATGGCTCCAGATAAATGGAGAGGAAATCGACCTTGGCAATTTCTTTGGCATCCATGAAGAAAGCCGCACCATAAACAAACAGCAAAATAGCTGCTAATATAACCAATGAGCCCATGGCAAGTTTATCCTTTTTAATTTCCTGCCAGATGATTTTGATTCCTGAAGGGCTTACATCTTTCACTTGTATGTTCTTTCCGGTTTCTACTTTCATTTCCATACGACTCACCCCGCCCCTATTCTATCCGTATGCGCGGATCGACCGCACTAAGTATGATGTCCGAAAGAAGGGTGCCAAGCAGAGTGGCAAATCCCGTCATCATGACGATGGCCGTCACTACACTGAAATCCCGCAGACTGACTGAGCTAAGGAAAAGCTGCCCAAGTCCCGGATAACTGAAAATGGTCTCGATTATGACCGCGCCGCCGATCAATCCAGTAATTTCATAACCTAAGAATGCTGCTATCGGTAAAAAAGAATTTCTAAGGATATGACGTGAATATACTTTTGATTCAGGCACTCCCTTTGAACGCGCAGTCCTGACGAAATCCTTGATTTTATTATCGATGATTTCATTTCGCAAATATTGGATCGTACTTGTAGTTGCAATTAATGCTGTACTTAAAGCGGGTAATATCAAATGATTGATCTTACTTACAACATAGGCGAATGTGCCTTCATCCACTTTTGAATCGACACTGCCGCCGGATGGGAACCAATCCAAGGCGAATCCGAAAATGAATAACATGATTAACGCAAAGATGAATATCGGTGTGCCAAACCCTGCATAACTATAACCCGTAACGGTTTTATCCACCCACGTATCGTTATACCTTCCGCTAAGTATGCCTAATGGAATCGCAAGCATATATGTAAAGATCAGAGTGACCAACGCCAGGAACACCGTGTTCCAAAGCCTGTCTTCGATAACATCCATAACGGGCGTTTTATGTGTATAGGAAATACCGAAATCCCCCTGTACAGCATTGGATGCCCACCTTAAATATTGTTGATACCAAGGATCATTCAGACCCAATTCTTCCCTGATCCTATCGAGCTCGGCTGGATTGGCCCTGGGGTTGATTTCCTGGCCTGATAAGGCATCTCCCGGCATGGCTTTGGCCATCATGAAAACGATGATGCTCAATAAAAAGAGCTGCGGGATCATACCTAATAAACGTCTGAGGATAAACTTCCACATATTCTTTCCACCTCCTTATTGTAATGCGACTCTATGTGTTGCCGAGATTGGCTTCAAATCGTAAGCACGTCCATTCTCATCGAAATATTTCGAGTAGGTTGACTCATATTCTGAAGTGAGTTTTTTTCTAAGCCGCACTTTATCCTCACGAACTTCTGGCTCTAAATCCGGAATGGCGGCAATCAGGCGTTTCGTATAAATATGTTGGGGATTTTCATAGATTTCCTCACTTTTACCTTCCTCTACCAATCTACCTCGGTACATAACACCCATCCGGTCACACATATGCCGGATTACGCCTAAATCATGCCCGACAAATAAATAAGTCAAATTGAACTCCTGTTGGAGATCCTGAAGGAAATTCAAAACTTGTGCCTGAACGGAAACATCCAGGGCTGATACCGGTTCATCAGCAATGATCAGCTTAGGCTTCAATGTCAATGATCTGGCTATTCCAATCCGCTGGCGCTGGCCCCCTGAAAATTCATGAGGATACTTGTGAATCGATTCAGGACTAAGCCCGACTTTGTCCAAGAAGTCCTGGACGATTTTCTTTTCCTCCGCTGGTGATAACCGTTCGAAGTTCCTCAGCGGTTCGGCAATGATGTCCAGCACCCTCTTCTTGGGATTCAATGATGAATACGGGTCTTGGAAAATCATTTGGATATCTTTTCTAAATGGTTTAATCTCTTTTCTACTTAATGATGCTAAATCCCTGCCTTCAAACAGGATTTGTCCGGATGTCACATCATTCAGCTTAACCACTGCCTTGCCTGTCGTGGACTTGCCGCTACCGGATTCTCCTACCAAACCATATGTCTCCCCTTGCTGCAGTTCAAAGGAAACACCGTCCACAGCCTTTACGTGATCGACCACCCTTCGGAAAAAACCGCCCCTTATTGGAAAATGCACTTTTAAATTATCTACTTTGAGTAATGTCATGTGTCGATGCATCTCCTTCAGCTTGAAAATAAAATTCCTTATAGCAGGTACATCGTACAAAATGATCGTTGCCCACATCGTGAAGTTGGGGCGCCTCTTCATGCGCATGTTTTGGTATCCAAGGAATCCTATCCTGGAAACGGCAACCTATCCTATCCATTTTCGCTATCGATGGGACGATTCCCTCAATAACGTGCAAACGGTTTTTCTCATTTGTAGCCGAAGGAATCGAATTTAATAACGACCTCGTATATGGATGCAGCGGATTATTGAATATCTCTTTAACAAATCCCGTTTCCACTACCTGTCCGGCATACATGACAACGATCCTGTCAGCGACCTCTGCAACGACGCTCAGATCATGTGTAATTAAGATGATCCCCATTTTTGTCCTGCTTTGGATATCTTTCAGCAAATCAAGTATTTGCGCTTGAATCGTAACATCCAGTGCCGTCGTGGGTTCATCGGCAATGACCAGTGCAGGGTTGCAAGCAATGGCAATCGAAATCATCGCCCTCTGCCGCATTCCACCCGAGAGCTCATGCGGATATTGCTTGTACGTCCGTTCAGGATAAGGAATTCCGACTTGTGTCAAAAGCTCTATTGTCCTGTTCTTTTTTTCATCCCTGGAAAGTTCAGTATGGTAATCCAGATTCTCCTCGATCTGTTTTCCAATTGTCATGAGCGGGTTCAAAGCCGTTAAAGGTTCCTGGAATATCATGCCCATTTCCTTACCACGGACTTTATTCATTTGCATATCATTCAACTTTAGTAGATTTTGGCCATTATAATTTATGGTTCCTTCGGATTTCGTTCTCTGCTTATTATGTAATTGCATGATAGATAAGGCCAATGCACTCTTTCCACAACCTGATTCACCAACAACTGCAACAATTTCATTTTCATTCACCGTAAATGAAACATCATCCACCGCTGCATGATATTTGTTACGGATTCGAAATGAGGTAGTTAGGTTCTCTATTTGCAAAATAGCTTTCTTCATCCTTGATCCCCCTAAACTATTTTATCGAGAAAATAACTAATCTTCTGATAATTATTTAAAATTTTAATCAATTTTTTACATTTATACAATAGTTTTCATCCAAAATAATCACATTTTTTTCATATTTTATAACTACAGGAATATTTTTCTGCAATAAAAAATCATTTTCTTTATGACTGTTATACAGTAAAGTTATGAAGCCCGGTTATTTGTGCAGAACGATTATTTAAAAATTTATTATTCTTAAATAACTATCGATAAGTTTATATCTATTTATTGAACATATCGATTTACATACCTTAATATGATTTAGAATAAAAATATTTTAATATTTCAGAAAAGTTAGTTTAATTGTAAGGATATCATAAAATAGGTAATTATTTCATATATATTTCGATACTTTCGAAAAAACAACTAAATTTATTAAATGTAATGAAACCTTTTTAAAACAGATCCGTAGAAATCGGTAGCAAATAAATGATGAGGTGATTGAATGTATTCACAAACTGTACAGACATATATGCCTTCCGTCATGAGGACGTTCGCGTTATCTCTAGCAGTTTCCGTTTTAGGGATGGCTCTCGGCACTTTTATTCCGCCATCTTTGTTTCTTCCCTTAGCGATCCTCGAGATCGCCATGTTGATTGGAGCATTCATCATGCGGAGGAAAAAATCCATCGGGTACACATTCTTGTATAGTTTTACGTTAATTTCAGGAATAACCACCTATCCGATCATTGCACACTACTTAGCAGCTGCAGGGGCAAATGTGGTGATCTTAGCCGGTGTTACGACGACAGTTGTATTTGGAGGACTGGCGGTTTATGCGACAACCACCAAAAGGGATCTTTCTTTCTTGGGAGGCATGTTATTTGCAGCCTTGCTGGCTTTAGTGGTCATTAGCCTTTTCAACATTTTCTTTCCATTAAGCTCTACAGCCATGCTGGTCGTTTCATTTATTGGTATTTTAGTTTTCAGTGGTTATATTTTATATGATTTCAATCGAATGAAGCATTACGGGGTAACAGCCGAAGAAGTACCGCTCATGGCCCTGAATCTATATCTTGATTTCATTAACCTTTTCATTAACATCTTACGTTTCTTTGGTATTTTAGCAAGTGATGACTAAAAGGATGGTATCCAATCCTACATGGTAACAGAAAAAGACGCTTGGCTGTCCAAGCGTCTTTTCACGTATGTGCCCATTTGGGTAAAAAAGCATCTATCAGGTATTTTATATAAATCACTGTATAAAACCAATTCATGAGAGTTCCCCAAAAATTTTGAACCCCTGGCAATGAACTGCTGAAGGTACCGTATCTTATTTATATAATCCTGGATTTGATTGATCGGTCCATGGCAGTTTCACACCGAAGGTACTTGCAATGAACTGTGTATCTTCTCTTCTTTTTTTCCTTATTTGGGCCCGTTGTTTTGCCGATTCATTTAAATTCATTTCCATCTCTGTTTCGGGAACCAAACGCGGAACCGGAATTGGTTTACCTACTTCATTAATGGCAACAAAGGTCAAAAAGGAAATGACGCATAAATTCCGATCTCCTGTAACTAAATCCTCCGCAATCACCTTCACGATGATTTCCATTGATGTTCTGCCCGTATACGTCACGAAGCTTTCAAGGCAAACTGCATTTCCTTCGTGAATAGGGTGCAGGAAATCGACAGAATCAGTTGATGCCGTCACGACGTTGCTTCTCGCATGCCGCATGGCGGATATAGCCGCTACATCATCAATGTATGCCATTAATTTGCCTCCGAACATCGTACCAATATTATTTGTATCCGGCGGGAGGACAAGGCTTGTTTTTATGACCAAAGAATCCCGGCAATGTTTTATTTCTTCCATGGTGACTGCACTCCTTTTTGTCTGATTTCTCACTAGTCCACTTTATCGAATTCTTACCTGTAAAGCAATATACATGCTTATTTTCCTGCTATTAGTTAAAATTATTCGGCCTTAAAATAAAGCGCCACACTTTCACTGCCCTTTTGGTTGCTTGCCTTGTTGCAGCTCACGCAGGCTCAAGCCAAATGTCATTTGTAAATGAGGATAATCCTTAAACCCTGCCCAATCCCCGCCCCAATCAAAACCTAACCCTTTAGCGATGGTTACGACTTCCATCCAATCCGACTTCCCATTATGATTGCCATCATAACCCATATCCCAAATGGCCTCGCCTTGTTTGTTAAGGAGGGCAAAATCTATCGCCAAACCGAAATTATGAAGCGACTCCCCTCCTTTTGCATTCGTTACGACTTTGCCCTTGGTTAATCGGCCTTTTTCATAGAGTTCATTTTGCTCGGCTACTGACCGGAACCCCGCTGTAATGATTATCGGGATGCCTTTGTCATTAGCCTGTTGAATGAGCTCATCTTTTTTTTCGGCAACGATCGGATTAAGCTCGTCAGTCAGTTTGATTTCATCTAGATCAGGCGGAAGCATATACTTGAACAAGAGCCCCAACAATAATCCGAAAAAGCCCAATACCAAACATGTCCTTACCCAAGTAGCTTTCACTGAAAAATCCTTCCTTTACGAATAACAGTCAGAAAGTGAAAAACTCAACCAAAGACGGATGAGTTTTTCTTCTATTATAACTTTGATTTCAATTCTTCTATTTGCATTAAATGCCGTTTTTCATGAAGTCCCACGAAAGTAATCCATTGCTTCAAGCTTAATTCTTTAAACAAAGGGTGAGGAAAAGACTTTTGTTCGAGATCATTTCGTTTTGCATGATCAACACTTGTATAAAGGCTTTGCGGGATTCGGACAACTTATCCTTAACCTTGCTCAAAGTTTGGAATGATTCTGACGGAAATGACAAATGGCGGGGCCTGATCCTTCAATTCTCGATTTAAAGTAAGCTCGATTGGTTTATCCACAGCTGGAATGCTTTCATCGCTTTTCAATTTATCGGCAATATTCTTGTTATGGCCCTCTCCATTAAATATAAATGATCCAATATCTGAATGATGCTCCAACGCCCTTTTTCAGGATGGGCGTCCAGTTGTTCATCCGATAGTCCTTTGACCGCAATTAAAAGTTCTTCCCTGATATTTTCATTTTATAGCATCTCCTCTTATGGCCTAGCTAATCTCCTTTAATTATTCCATTTTCTATATGAATGTGTAAAATAATAATGCTTTTTGACAGAAACGAACCGATTTATAGTTGTCTATTTTCCGAAAAGCTCTATGATAGTCATAAAGGTAAAATTCACCTAATACAAATGACTTCCGAAATTCCATATATCTCCAAATAGCAATGACTTTGCGATGTTGTAAGCAATAATAAAGAACATAAAGAAAAATCATTACAGCTCACATACTATATATACAAAACTATAGGTAGTATGTGAGGAGACAATACCTATAGGGAACCTAATGCCACACCTAAATCATTGAATAAAAAAAAACGTTGAAGTTGCTAACCCTTTTCGCTCAGTATTTACTGACTGAACAGAAGAGTTTGCATAGCAGGTTGAAGAACACCAAACTCTTCTCCTATGATTGCTCCCGCACTTAAAAATGCATTCATGGTATGTGCTTGACTCAAAATGATCATACCTATGATAAAAATTAATACGAATGGATAGACTATATGATTTGCTCCTTTACGATCAAATAGTTTTCCAACAAATGGACGTGACAGTTTTATAAAGAGTGCGAAGATTACAAAGAAATAACTTGTAATAGATGTCATACCTAATGCCTCAGCATAAATAGGGATAAAAGTAAAATACGCCCGCATAAGCAAAAGTAAGAACAGCAGCCATTAAATCAATGGGAACAGTCCCAATCTCAAAAAAACCCGGATAAGGGAATCTTTTTTATGTATGTCCGTTATCCGGGGTATAATTCAGCCTTCTGTGCATTTTTTACTTTCATTTGAAATGATACCTTTCCAAAATCCGATTCGTAATGAGCTGATATCCCTTTTCATTGGGATGAATCTTATCACTGAAATACTCGGTTTTCTTTTTATTCTCAAAAAGATCATTTGTAGGAATGAATACCATCCTTTTATCCTTTTTCGCTATTCCCATTATTGATTGGTTATAATCTTGGATGTGCTTTTCAAGTTTTTGATTATCTTTAATCGGATTATACAGTCCCACTACAAGTATATCCGCTTTATCGTTTGCCTTTATCAGTGTCGAAGTAATCTTATCAAGATGGTTGATATACTCCCGTTTACCCTCATCGATTTTTCGATCACTTATTTTCTTCAAGTCACCGCCGTTACTATTGATCAAGTCATTGGTTCCAATATAAACGATGAAAGTATCGGCTTTATCAAGTTTCGATTTAATGCGGTAATCATCAAGCTGATTCATGACCCCATCCGTTTCCTGACCTTTTATACCGTAATTCCAAAAACTCACTTTTTGTTCCGATTCCGGATTATTCAATTCATCCTCCAGACCTTCTACATATCCCTCCCCGTCCTTATCCCCTTTTCCAAAGGTTAACGAATCTCCAAAAGCCATTACCCTTTGCACATCTTTCGACTCCGAGGCCTGAAATTTATATGCAGCAAAACAAATAACTAGTACAATAATTAACAAACCTGCTACTTTTTTCATTGGTTTCTCCTTTTGTCTATTTACTATGAAGTATTTCATCATTTTAAATACCCAAAAATCTGTAGTTTTAACATACAAAAATGAATTGTCAGATAAATAGTAAAGAGTGTATGATAATATAAAACTTTCAATGGATTGGGCTTCATTCACCGGCCTTTATGTAAGCGGGATGATACCCTTTATTCTGGAGATTGAATATAAATGATAGATAGGAGTTTAAATGATGGCAGAGCACATAGAGTTTAGGGAGGCAGCACTTTCGGATTTACCCAGAATCGTTGAAATATATAATTCGACAATTGCTTCAAGAATGGTCACGGCAGATACGGAACCTGTATCCGTACAATCGAGGGTTAAATGGTTTGAGGAACATCATTCAGAAAGTCGACCGCTATATATCATTACTATAGAAGGGCAAACTGCCGGATGGATGAGCTTTCAATCTTTCTATGGCCGGCCAGCTTATGATTCTACGGCCGAAATCAGCATTTATATCGATGATTATTTCCGGGGAAAAGGAATCGGACAAATTTCGATTCAAAAGGCAATTGAAGTGAGCCCTAAATTAGGGGTGAAAACTTTATTAGGTTTCATTTTTGCCCACAATATACCTAGCCTGAAGCTTTTTTCAAAATTCGGGTTTGAAAAATGGGCAAATTTTCCTCGAGTTGCAGAGCTCGATGGCATTGAAAGAGATTTGATTATACTTGGGAAACGTGTCGATAATTAAAATATTCATTTAAAGCTATTGCCTTGAGCAGTAGCCTTTTTCGGATTAAGCGAGGCCGAAATGGAGAATTTAGAAATACCTATATCCTTTCTTAAGGGAAAAATATTCAGAATCTCTTTTATTTGTTAAAGCATTCAACAGCGTATCCAATTCTTGGCTTGCTTGAACAGTTAGAAGACTTGTTAAACCATAAATTGCCGCCAATTTGATCATTTCTTGTCTCTTCTCTTCTACTTTTTCAACAGTTACCTTCTGGCAAAGCATCAAGCCACCTCCCATTTATTCAATTTTTTTACACCTTCATCATAATGAAAATTATAGTTAAAATCAACTATTTATTTGAAATCAAATGTGTAATTTTACAGTTTAAATGTGACAAAAAGCCTATTTCATTTTCTAAATATGTATATATTGTGTCATCCCCTATATAAACATAAATAAAAAAAGCATCCACAAGTATAGACTGCGAATGCTTACATCATATCCCTTATCCCAAGATTATAGCCTATCGATTACTATGTCATCCATTCCGAAGGAGACTGGTTATTAGGTCTATTTATTACAATCTTATATTCATTTTCAAGTACTTTTAACGGGGCATCATAAAGGTGCCTTTCATCAGAGGTTTTGTATACTCCATTGGCCAATAACTCTTCAATAAGCATTGCCTTCCTCTGTTCAATCCTCTTAAATAATTCTGCCATGTAAATGGCTCCTTTCCTAGTCATCATAGAGCCCGCTTCTAGTTGAGCTAAACTGTATTAACCGGTTTGATTTCACCAAATTATATATACCTTTTCTAGTATGCCACTAAACGTTATTCCGCAAAAATAAAAGCCTCTTCTAATTCAAGAAGAGGCTTACAGTGTCCGTACGGCTCTTCTTATCTTCCAAGCAAATGCTTGTTGGATTTAGCACAGTTCCCAAAATGGGTCTGCTGCCGAGGTTTCTTTGGGCCAAGTCCCTCCACCTCTCTGGATAAGAATTCAATATATAAATGATGTAGAAATGATTTTATCCCAATAAACATCAAAAGTCAATTACCTGGTTCTTCCTTTTCCACTTGCCATAAATGGGTTTCCCCTTTCAAATGTGGGTTGCATTTTCTTGTCTTTCTGATATGATGTCAGTAATTACATACAATTCACACCACTAGGGGAGTCTTTTTTTAGACTGAGATGGAATTAGTTCCGGACCCTTTGAACCTGAACCGGCTCATACCGGCGGAGGGAAGTGGATGATATCGTCCATTTGCAGACTTTATCCATCTACCCCGTTCCGTATTCAGGAGCGGTTTTTTTTATGGATGTAAATAGGGGATCTATTCTAAAGGAGGATGAACAATGGAGAATACTAAATTAGAAACCTTCAGTGAAAGACTTCATGGACGGGCAAAAGAAATTTGGAAAAGGAACCATTCACATCCCTTTGTCCAGGCAATTGGAAACGGCACGCTACCTGAAAAAAAATTTTCTTATTATTTGAAGCAGGACTATATCTATCTCATGGAATATTCCAAGCTTTTTGCTCTAGGTGTCATCAAAGCTCATAATATCGAAACCATGGCAAGATTTTCCAGTATTTTAAACGAAACTCTTCAAGTGGAAATGGATATCCATCGGCAATATGCTTCGGAATTCGGAATCAGTACCAAGGAATTGGAAGAAACAGAACCTACGCCTACCACTTTAGCCTATACGGGTTACATGCTAAATGCAGCTCAGCATGGGACTTTGGCAGACCTCATCGCTTGTCTCCTACCATGTGCTTGGGATTATTATGAAATTGGTTTGATATTAAAAAAACAAAATGGTGAAGCATTGGAAAACAACCGCTACGCAGATTGGATAAGGTCCTATTCATCTCCTGAATTCGGTGAGGCACACAAGTGGCTGATTGCTTTATTGGAAGAATTAACAAGAGGCATGCCTGAAAAGGAACTTCTGAGATTAGAAAAGCACTTTTTGGTGACTTCCCGATATGAATATTTATTCTGGGATATGGTTCAAAATGAACAAGATTGGCCACTGTAGGTATTGGCCATGATGATGAATCCAATCAAGAAAATGACGTTGACTGCCATGATCACGGGTATAACGACTCTGACCAGTTCAATTATTTTCATCCCTGTCGGATTTGCTAAAATCTTCCCTATACAGCATCTGGCAAATGTCCTGACAGCCGTTTTATTGGGGCCTGCCTATTCGGTAACACAAGCTTTATTAGTTTCCATCATTAGAAACATGTCTGGTACCGGTTCAATTTTCGCCTTTCCTGGCAGCATGATAGGTGCACTATTGGCTGCCGTCCTTTATCGAAAAACACAAAGCTTGAAATTCGCCTGTCTAGGGGAAGTGATTGGGACCGGCATTCTCGGATCCCTATCCTGTTATCCACTTGCACTCCTCCTATTGGGGGAAAAAGCTGCTCTTTTTGGTTTTTTACCAGCTTTTATGCTTAGTTCATTCGCAGGTGCGCTTTTAGCTTTCATATTACTTAAAATACTTCTAAAAAATAATTATATGAAGGGGATTTTTTATGAAAACAGCATTAACCATCGCAGGCTCTGATTCAGGGGGCGGTGCTGGAATACAAGCAGATTTAAAAACATTTTCTGCACATGGTGTCTTTGGAATGTCTGCCATTACAGCTGTTACTGCACAAAACACAATGGAAGTGCGTTCAGTTCAGGCCATCGAAACAGCTATCATCTCGGATCAAATTGCTGCCATCTTTGAGGATATTCATGTCGATGCAGTAAAAATAGGAATGCTTGGATCAAAAGAAATAGTGAAAACAGTCGCTGCGTCCATTAAAACCTACTTACCTTCCATCGTTATCCTTGACCCAGTCATGATTTCAAAAAGCGGCCACCATTTGCTAGACGAAAAAGCTGTCACTGCCTTAAAAATGGAATTGCTTCCGCTTGCAACACTTGTAACCCCGAATGTACCAGAAGCGGAAGTCCTTACTGGCTTGTCGATTCGAACGAAACAAGATTTTTACAGGGCATGCATATCCATACATGAACTAGGTTCTAAAGCCGTTTTACTTAAAGGGGGCCATGCAGCAGGAAATCCAAACGATCTTTTTTATGATGGAACTGACTTCCAATGGATCAAGGGAGAACGCATTCATACACAAAACACACATGGTACAGGCTGTACCCTATCATCCGCCATTACATCCAACCTGGCAAATGGACTGCCATTGAAAGAGTCGATTGAACTGGCCAAGACCTATATTTCCGAAGCGATACGTAATAGCTTTTCAATCGGTAGGGGGCATGGACCTGTCCATCATTTTCATTCATTTTCAAAAAAAGAACGGAGTGACTTAATATGAATGTTGCTGCAGCCGATTTATTCGTGAAAGTACGAGAAAGAAAACCTCTCGTTCACCAAATCACCAACTTTGTTACGGTCAACGACTGTGCCAATGTCACCCTTGCCATCGGTGGCTCACCTGTAATGACATCGAGCCCCAGTGAAGTGGCGGATATGGTCAAATTAGCGAATGCATTGGTCCTGAATTTCGGTACGATTGATGATAAAGCCTTAGAAGCAATGGAGATTGCCGGCAAGACGGCAAATGCCCTGAATATCCCAGTCATTTTGGACCCGGTGGGAGTGGGTGCCACCTCCTATCGGACAGAGAAAGTCACAGAGCTCCTAAGTAAGGTTACTTTCCAAATCATTCGCGGAAATGCGAGTGAGATCCTACGATTGATGGGGGGGGATATCGTTACACGCGGAGTGGATTCAGGGGAACTAGCGATTAGCAATGCAGAGCTGGCTGCACAAGCAGCAAATAAATTGAATAGTATCATCGTGGTCAGCGGGGCTAAGGATGCGGTCAGCGACGGAAAACATACGTCAATTATCGACAACGGGAATCTCCTTTTAACTAATGTCACTGGTACCGGATGCATGGCCACAGCTCTTATCGGCACCTTTTCCGGAGTCACGGACGATTTCTATTCTGCGGCAATTGCCGGTATCTCGACCATGAGCATTTCAGGGGACCTGGCAGCTGCAAAACTTCAAGAAGATGAAGGGACAGGAACGTTTCGAGTGCGATTAATGGATGCAATATCAAGAATGGATAAGGAAATCTGGATGCATGAGGTGAAAATAAATGAAGAAGTCCCAAATTGATTTAAGTCTATATTTAGTTACGGAAGAGTCGATAGCAATAGAAGAATTGACCAAAATCATTGCAGAATCGGTTTCAGGAGGAGTTTCGATCGTACAACTTAGAGAGAAAAACAATTCCTCCCTCTCCTTTTATAAAAAGGCTTCTGAATTAAAACAGTTATTGAGCGAGCTGTCCATTCCCCTTATCATTAATGACCGGGTAGATATAGCACTCGCTGTTGAAGCGGACGGAATTCATATTGGGCAAGATGATCTTCCACTGCCTGTCATCAAACAAATGGTTCCTGACGATATGATTGTCGGTGTTTCAGTCTCCACACTTGAAGAAGCTCTCGAAGCCGAACAAAATGGAGCAGACTATATCGGAGTCGGTTCCGTTTTCCCTACGAAGACCAAACAAGATGCAACGCTAATGGCCATTGAAGATTTGGAGGAAATTTGTCGCAGCGTATCGATTCCTGCCGTAGCAATCGGGGGTATCACAGCCGATAACATTTCCTCACTTTCAGATAGCGGGCTATCCGGTACCGCAGTCGTTTCAGCAATCATGAATGCAGATAGTCCAAAGATTGCCTCCGAACTCCTTTTAAAAATAATAAAAGACTTTAAGTAAAGAAAAGAGGGGACTGATTGGTCCCCTTCCTTCGTTTATGTCAAAACGGTATTCTTTGTTTCCTTCCCAAAAGCCACAGCAGTGGCTCCCACTAGAATAGCAATTGTAAATATGGTGAAAATCGTTGAAATCGGGGTACCGGCAGCAACTAAATACCCTACAAGCAATGGCCCCAGGACACCGCCAATCCTGCCAATACCAGCAGCTAGCCCTGTACCGGTACCACGAACTGCAGTTGGATACTGCTCAGGTGTATACGCATAAAGCGCACCCCATGCCCCTAAGTTGAAGAAAGATAGGAACATTCCAGAAACTATCAGCAGTGCCAACCCCTCTGCCGATCCAAAGAAAAAGGCACTGATGGCTGTTCCAATTAAGTATGTGATCAAAACGAATTTACGACCCATCTTCTCTATCAGCCATGCAGCTGAAAAATAGCCCGGAAGCTGTGCAAGCGTCATGATCAAAACATATTCAAAGCTTTGAATCATACTGAATCCTTTTAAGACCATCACACTTGGCAGCCATAAAAACATCCCATAATAAGAAAAGACCACGCAAAACCAAAGAATCCACAAAACAAGGGTCTGGCGAGAATATTCCTTTTTCCAGACACTTTTCATGTTGCTTATTACTGTTGGTCTCTGCTTCTTTTCAAGTTCCGTAAATTTCGGTGAATCTGGTAGCTTCAAGCGCAGATACAGTGCATATAAAGCGGGAACTGCACTTAATATCAACGCAACCCTCCAACCATAAGCCGGAATGATGAAATAGGAGATGAGTGCTGCCAATATCCAGCCAACCGCCCAAAAACTTTCAAGGAGGACGACAACCCTTCCCCTTTTACTAGCATCAACACTTTCAGAAACCAATGTCGATGCAACCGGAAGTTCGCCTCCAAGTCCCATTCCAATCAAAAATCGCAATATCAAGAACAAGCTGAGTGTACCGACTGCTGCAGACAGGCCACTTGCGATTGAAAACAATAATAATGTAATGATAAAGACATTCTTGCGTCCGACCCTGTCAGCCATCGCACCAAAGAAAACAGCTCCGACAGCCATCCCTATAGAGTTTATGCTCCCTATCCAGCCAACCTGTTCACTGGTTAAGTTCCATTCCTGTTTCAAAGCAACTATAATGAAAGAAAGCATACCGACATCAAGTGCATCGAACATCCACCCTAGACCCGCAACACCTAATAATTTACGCTGCGATATCGTTTTAACATCATTTCCCATATATTCCTCCTGAAGAACTTTAGACCTTCTAGTTATTTTATCCCTATTCATTTTAACTATTAACTTTAATTTCCGCTATAGTATTTACACATGTCATGACAAAAAAACATCATTCGTTTATAAATGAAGAATGACTCTTGATTGGGGTATTATGTCGAATGATAAAGATTGAATATTCCTTTTTTTTCATTTATTATAAAAATTGGCATAGATCATAGCGTTATCAAATAAGTCATCATGTTTTGCCCAAGATATTCATTTTATTCAGGAGGGTACTTATGACAAATCTAACGTTAGAAGTAAGTGGAAAGCTGCAAAAATTTTTAACAGGACCAAAAAAGCTTTATATTAATGGTCAGTTTGTAGAAAGTGCTTCAAAAAAAACCTTCTCCACTCCTAATCCTGCTACAGGACAAAAACTTGCCGAAGTATATGAAGCAGATAAAGAAGATATCGACTTAGCAGTCAAAGCTGCACGCAAAGCATTCGATGAAGGTCCTTGGTCAAGGATGAGCGCCGCTACCCGCAGCAGGCTTATGTATAAGCTGGCAGATTTAATGGAAGAAAACAAAACTGAACTTGCTCAATTGGAAACGCTGGATAATGGGAAACCAATCAGTGAAACTACCAATGCTGACATCCCTTTAGCTATAGAACATATGAGATATTTTGCTGGCTGGTCCACCAAGATTGTTGGACAAACCATTCCGGTAAGCGGAAATTACTTTAACTACACAAAACACGAGGCTGTTGGTGTTGTGGGACAAATCATCCCATGGAACTTTCCGCTTCTTATGGCGATGTGGAAACTTGGAGCGGCACTTGCTACAGGCTGTACGGTCATATTAAAGCCTGCTGAGCAAACACCGCTTTCCGCACTTTATTTGGCTGAATTGTTCGCTGAAGCCGGTTTCCCTGATGGGGTGGTCAATATCGTTCCCGGCTTTGGTGAAACCGCGGGACAAGCACTTGTCGACCATCCGCAAGTAAATAAAATTGCATTTACCGGTTCGACTGAAGTTGGAAAATTAATCATGCGTTCCGCGTCATATTCATTGAAACGGGTCACATTGGAACTTGGTGGGAAATCCCCAAACATCATCCTACCCGATGCGGATTTCTCAAAAGCCATACCTGGAGCTTTGAATGGGGTCATGTTTAACCAAGGGCAGGTATGCTGTGCCGGATCCAGGGTTTATATTCAAAAGAAACATTATGACAACGTTGTTGCCGATATGGCCAGCCATGCAAAAAATATCAAACAAGGGGCAGGTTTAGATCCAAGCACACAAATTGGGCCGCTTGTTTCCCAGGAGCAGCAAAATCGGGTAATGGGCTATATTGAAAAAGGGAAAAACGAGGGCGCGGAAGTCCTTGTCGGCGGTAACAAACCGGGTGAACAAGGCTACTTTGTTTCTCCTACCATATTCGCTGGTGTTGAAGAGGAAATGACGATCGCTAAAGAAGAGATTTTCGGGCCGGTCATTGCCGCAATGCCATACGAGGATTTAGACGATGTCATTAACCGCGCAAATGCCAGTGAATATGGATTGGCTGCTGGCTTATGGACAAGCGATTTAGCCAATGCCCATTATGTTGCAGGAAAACTCCGTGCTGGTACAGTGTGGGTGAACTGTTATAACGCTTTCGACGCGGCTTCCCCGTTCGGCGGTTACAAACAATCAGGAATCGGACGTGAAATGGGATCTTATGCACTTGATAACTATTCGGAAGTGAAAAGCGTCTGGATCAATTTGGGTAAGTGATTTTTTGAATATTAGAAAGGGGGTCTCAAAGAGACCCCCTTTCTTTCAGTCCGTGATGAACTGAGAAACAACAAAATTATTGCGACTATTCAAACCTTTCCGATAGTCTTTCCTTCTTTAGTTTTGGTAGGTTGAAACATGGACAAAAAGAATGTTGAAGGCACCTTTACTGCTGGAGCTAGCGCGGGTGTACGTGTTCAAACGCCGGTGATGGTGTTGAGGCGGCCATTAATCACCTAAGTGAAATCAATTGGGAATGTTATGTGGACCATGATTTACTGAAAAGTTGTTTTTGATCTTATAATCTTTCATAGAACTATAAAGTTTTTCCATACAACGATGTAAAAAGTTTCTTTTTTATATGACAATAAGTACAATTATAGATGTAGAAAATGGAAAAGGAGTTTTTAAATGATGAGTGATTTTCAAACGAATTTAGAAAAATATGCAGAACTGGCCGTTAAGGTCGGCGTTAATATCCAAAAAGATCAAACCCTGGTTGTAAACACTACATTAGAGGGAGCTGACCTTGTGCGTCTCATCGTAAAAAAAGCATATGAGAACGGCGCGCGGAATGTCATCGTTAATTGGAATGATGATATCGTTGCACGTACCAAATATGAACTGGCTCCTGATGAGGTGTTCCACGAGTACCCAAAGTGGCGGGCAGAAGAAACGATCGAACTTGCGGAAAACGGAGCTGCGTATCTGTCCGTCATCTCCTCAAGCCCTGACTTATTGAAAAGTGTACAACCTGAAAGGATTGCCAACTTCCAAAAGGCATCCGGGACTGCTCTGAAGAAGTGGCGTCAGTATATGCAATCGGATAAAGTAAGCTGGTCCATAGTCGCCGTCCCTTCAAAGGCTTGGGCTGATAAAGTATTTCCTGAAGAAGCAGAAGGAAAACGCGTTGATATGCTATGGGAAGCCATTTTCAAGGCAGTTCGTGTTGATGTGAAGAATCCTGTAGAGGCTTGGAAAAAACACGATGATACCCTGCATGAAAAGGTTGATTATTTAAATGATAAGCATTACCAAAAATTGCATTACACGGCTCCTGGAACCGACCTGACAATCGAGTTGCCTGACAAACACCTTTGGGTCGGAGCAGGAAGCGTTAACGTACAGGGTCATGAATTCATGGCTAACATGCCAACCGAAGAAGTGTTTACGGTTCCATTGAAAACAGGTGTTAACGGTACGGTTTCCAGTACGAAACCCCTTAGTTATGGCGGCAACATCATTAATAATTTTTCCGTAACCTTTAAGGAAGGACGGATCATTGAAGTAAAAGCTGAAGAAGGGGAAGAAATCCTAAAACAATTGGTTGAAACGGATGAAGGTTCACACTATCTTGGGGAAGTGGCACTCGTTCCATTCAACTCACCGATTTCCCAATCGAATGTTTTATTCTTCAATACATTATTCGATGAAAACGCGTCAAACCATCTCGCTATCGGCAGCTCCTATGCTTTCTGTATTGAAGGCGGAAAAAATATGAGTCCAGAAGAGCTTGCAGAAAATGGGCTGAATGAAAGCCTTGCACATGTCGATTTCATGATTGGATCCGTGAAAATGAACATCGACGGCATCAAACAGGATGGCACTTCAGAACCTGTCTTCCGTAATGGGGATTGGGCGTTTTAATTAAAGGGTTGATATAGAGGGGTTTTGAAGGTCCATAACCTTGAGTGGTCACAGAATTGGTCACATTTCATTAGATTTAAACAAATTATCTAGCTCATCAGCCACGTGTTTCTGCATACTAGGAAGCACGTGGCTATAAAGTGTACAGTTTATTTTGGAAGTCCCTTTAAATAGTCACCTGTTGATGCTCTTTAATTAATTTGTCTAGTGTTGGTTTTGATCCACCTAATTCCTTTGCAAGCTGAGAATTCGATAGTTCTCGAATGGTATATCTTTTATATTGCTTGTCGAAGTCTGGAATCAATACTTCTTTCCTTCCTTACTACTTTCCTGCTGCTTTACCTATATGATACTCATGGAAAACAAGCCATTTATATACAGATTATGAATAAAATTTTGTATATAAACAGTATTAAATATTTGTGTTATTGAACTCAAACCAGCGTCTAATAAGGCAAATGTTCATTTTAAAATAACTTCATGTGCAAAATTAACTAATATTACTTAATTAGGCTAGTAACAACCATGTCCGTGATGACCGCCATAACCCATACCGTATCCAGAATGACCGCCATAGCCCATACCATAACCAGAATGACCGCCATAACCCATACCATAACCAGAATGACCGCCATAGCCCATACCATATCCAGGATGACCGCCATAGCCCATACCATAACCATGATAACCACCATAGCCCATACCGTATCCAGGTTGACCGCCATAACCCATGCCATAACCGCCTAAACCGCCATAACCCATGCCATAACCAGGATAACCGCCAAAGAATTGTCTTTCCATTTATATCTCCTCCTCAAATTGCTTCAAAAATAGTGTATGTGTCCATATTCAAAAAGGAATAGACATTTGCCTATATTAAAAATTCACAAGTGTTTACAGACAATTAGCCAGTCAAAAAAGGTATGGGGGAGAATATGAAGAAGCATTTAATGGGCAATGGATTGATATTAATTTTCCCGATCCTAAAATTAGTTTTAGGCATCCTCATTCCTTTTATAATATCCGAATGTGCAGAACCTTTTTAAATATGCTCTGTTCAAGGCAAAAGATCTCACAATACGTCCACTTATCACGTTTAGGAAGCTACATAATATATCATTGGAATATCTTGAACACATTTTTTATTCCCAAATATGTTATACTATTAATAAAGAGGGTGCATAAATTGAAAAGCAATAAGTATAATACTGGCGAAACAGTAACTATTCAGGATACTAATGAATTAGTAACCATTAATAAATGGGCATACGTAAAGAACATGAAAAGATATTCTTATACTGTAAAAGAACATCCAACTACTTTTTTCTTTGAAGAAGAATTAAAAAAAGCTTAATAACACGTCCCTAAAACCCTACTCCGCTCAGAGTGGGTTTTTTTATGCCTTCATTTTTTAAAACAATAAAAAACAGACTCCAGTAGAGGAGTCTGTTCATATAGGTTACGATTTAATTTTAAAATTAAGCTTTTTGAACGTTAGCAGCTTGAGCTCCACGAGCACCTTGCTCAACGTCGAAAGTTACTTTTTGACCTTCGTCTAAAGATTTGAAGCCTTCGCTTTGGATAGCTGAGAAATGTACGAATACGTCGTCTCCGTTTTCACGTTCGATAAATCCAAAACCTTTTTCTGCATTAAACCATTTAACTGTACCTTGTTCCATTTTTGTTGCCTCCTAGTGCATAACACACATGTTATTACTATTTTTAACCATTTGGAAAATAACTAGTATCCTCTTCCACAATCAAAAACAATTCTTTATTAGATTAACATGAAATGATTAATATAGCAAATTATCTAGAGATATTTTAAAAATACAAGGATTACATCTTCTTCACCTTCCTTGGATAGATTTTTTCAATTGCCCATTTCCCTCTTTCCTTTATTTTCTTTATTTATCCAATAGAATGATTCAGATAATGATGAAAGGGTATATCAAATAAGAAACAGTACCATTTCACTTAAAGAGTAAACAGCAAGGAGGTCAATCAATGAAATATTACAAAGTTTCCAATAGCGGTTTTGAAAATAAGGTTATTGTAGCCTATAGCGGGTATGAGGCACTTGGATTCTATTTAATGGAAATCAATGATCAACTTGGTTTTGTTGATGATATAGATGTGGAAGAAGTAGATCCTGATGAACGAGTCGAGATTTCCTACACCGGGTATCCCGTCTATAAGACACTTAAGGAAATATATCAAGAGAACGATTTTTGGGAAATTCCCAATGTTGTCGTGGAAGTCGAATAATAAAAAAATCCCCCGTCTATAAGGAAAGGGAATTCGGATTATGCCCCTGGGATGGTTATCTCCCAATTAATTCAGTCAAATAATATTTGGTAATAGCGAGATATTCACGGATATACGATTTCAACAATACCACTTTTGGTGTCTTTGCCGGTATTCCCTTCATGTCCAAGCCTTCTTTTTTTGCTATTTCAACTGCCCGGTAGATATGAAAATCATTACTGACAATCAATCCGGAAGCAGCTTTATCAGGAATGAGTTCTTTTGAGAAAACAATATTTTCGTGAGTTGTTGTAGATTTGTCTTCCATCATGATACGCGCTGCTTCTATTCCATGCGCGATTAGCCCCTGTTGCATTGCCTTTGCTTCCGAAATATCTTCCCCCGGACCTTTGCCGCCAGATACAATGACCACAGTATGTTCATTCGCCGATAAATATTCTGCAGCTTTATCAATCCGGTATTGTAAAGATAATGATGGAACCGAACCTTTGACCCTTGCTCCAAGAATTATGAGGTAATTGGCATTTTCCGGAATCGGCTGGTGAATGCTTTGTTGAATTTTCATATGTAAAAAACCAAAATAACCCAGTAACACAACAAATCCAATTACGCCAAATTTCATCGTCCTCTTCAATGTTTTTCCCCGTTTCGTTTTCCTTTCATTATATACCATTTTCCCTTATTTCCCCTTATAAATAATAATATGGAAGAGCGGGAATCATGATTGACTTCCCGCTCTTCTTCTTATTATAGTGATGACCATTCTAAATCGGATAATCTATTCTGAGACCATATCATCATATATCAACTTTCCAATTTTACTTATTACTTGACGGCTTTCTTCCTCTGATTTCATATCTTCAGTTAGAACTGCAGCATAAACTGTTTGTGTTTCTGACCGAATGATTGCACAATCATGGGCAACTCCCCGAATTCCGCCCGTTTTGCTTGCGACCTTAACTCCTCTACCCATCAGTGATGGAAGTTTATCCCGTATTTGCTGATTATCAAATACACGCATTATTCTTTCCTGGCTTTCTTTCGTTAAAAAGTAGCCTGTATGTATGGCTTTTAAGCAGGTAATCGTATCTTCCGCCGAAATGGTATTGTCCCGTCCTTCCTTTAATGCCTTAAAATCCTGCATTTTTCGTTCAAGGATGGTATTTTTCAAACCAAGTTCCTTGATGCATCGATTAATTTCATCAATGCCTAACAGGCTCATCATCATATTCGTGGATGTATTGTCAGAAACGGTTATCATCAATGTCAATAAGTCCTCAACCGTTAAAAATACCTTATTTGATAAGGCATGCAGGACCCCAGATCCGCCGGTCACTTCATTAGGGGGGATGGTCACTGGTTGATTCAAATAGATTTTCTTTTGTTCACTTTGACGATAACCTTCGATGATCATTGGTATTTTGATTAAACTAGCTGATTGAAAGGATTCATTCACGTGATATCCAATAGTCTCTCCTAGACCATTTTCAATTTTATATGCAATTTTCCCATTAAATGATTCAACTAATGCCAAGATATCATGTTCTATGGTTTGTAAGGTCATAAATTCCCTGTTCCTCCTTATTGTTTCATTTAAGTCCCTTTAAAAACTCCCTTATACCTTAACTTATTCTACCATGTTAAAAGCAGTACAATCTTCTACGAAATTCCAAATCGAATTAATTTGTATAAAAAGCAAAATAAAAGAGCCTTCGTCTTGAAAGCCCCCTTAAAAAGTGGTAATTATCTTGTTTTAACAGCCCGGCCCTTAACTGGGAATCGTTTCTTCTCAGTTGTATCCACCTGAGTGATTTCACCATCATGTACGGTTATTATGACGGATCCATATTGCAGATCTTCCAAGCTTGAAATAATATGCCTAAATTTGAATTCTTCTTTCTTTTCCATAATCTCTCCCCTTCACTACTGGTAATAAAGATTCGTTTCATATCTAATGTTAAAAAGAGATCGTACGAACATACACGTACTCTCCCCGCTTTCCATGTTTTCTTGAGGAACTTGGTTTACCTATCATATCCTCATCATACTTTGCGTATAAGAATAACCAGTTAATAGGAACTCCACATTCCCCTCCCCCCACTATAAAAAATAAAAGGCACCCGCCATCAAACAGAAGTAGATGTAAGGGTGCCTTTAGTTGACTAATCGGCAATATTTTAGAGTTGCATATGTTATAGAAAAATACGATTTAAAGCAAAAACCGCATTATTCTTACCAACTAACTTGGTATTTACTAATATAATCCAATTCCCTCGTTTTGTCAATATGAATTAGAATTTTCTGATTAGTATGTGTTTTACATTTTACTTATTTACCACTTTACCAAACTAAACTATTTAAGATATACTATTTTAGTATAAGTTGTCGGTATTAACACACACTTTGTATTTAAGAAAGGTTCGATTATAAATGGTAAATAAAAAATGGGGTTTATTGATTTTGACCACATTCGTAATCGGGAATATGGTCGGCGGCGGAATTTTCATGCTCCCTGCTCAATTAGCACAAGTATCCAGCCCATTAGGGGCCACATTGGCGTGGGTGGTTACTGGACTGGGAGTTTTTCTAATAGCTCTGGTGTTTGGTAACTTGGCAGTCCGGAAACCGGATTTGAAGGCTGGACCTCAAAGTTATGCTCAAGCATTATTTAAATCTCCGGCTAAAGGAAGGGTTTCAGGATATAGCATGGCTTGGGGTTATTGGGCTGCAAATTGGGCTGCGACAGCTTCTGTCATCATTTCATTTGCTGGTTACCTATCAACATTTTTCCCGGTCATGCATAGTACCAAAGTGATTTATACTGCTGGTTCATTTGATCTCGAAGTTGGTAAAGCACTAACATTTGCGGTATGCTCCATTGCACTTTGGGGGATCCAGGCAATCTTGGTAAGAAATTTTAACAGTGCTGGAAAACTGAATCTTTTTGCTACGGTTACCAAAGTGCTTGGATTCTTATTTTTCATCATTATCACGATATTCATCTTCGATTCTTCCAATCTGGGGAACGGTGCTGAATTTTATGATAAAGCAGGTTCAGCCATCTCTTTAGGTGCTCAAGTGAATGCTGCTGCAATTTCAACATTATGGGCCTTCATCGGTATTGAAGCTGCCGTCATGCTTTCAAACCGTGCTAAGTCACAAAATGATGTAAAGAAAGCGACGATTCTTGGTTTACTTATCGCTGTTTCCATTTATATCGGCATTACCTTATTGACGATGGGTGCCATATCTCAAGATGATTTGAAAATATCCCAAAAGCCACTTGTTGACGCACTACAAGCTATAGTTGGTTCAAGCGGCACGTATTTAATGGCCGCTCTTGCCGTCATTTCCTTATTGGGATCAACAATCGGATGGATTGTCGTTGCATCTGAAGTTCCTTACCAGGCAGCGAAATCAGATCTGTTTCCGGCCTACTTTGCAAAGGCAAACAAAAATGGAACACCCGTCCGTTCTATGACAATAACAAATATCATGACACAGATATTCTTATTCTCCACTATTTCGGGAACGATCCTGGAAGCTTATAAATTCTCAATGATTGTCGCAACACTCGCTTACTTGATTCCTTATCTTGCATCAGTTCTGTACCAGTTAAAGTTAGTCATGACTGGTGAAACATATGACATCATGAAAGGCTCAAGGGTACGTGATGGCATCATCACCATCCTAGCGTTAGTCTACTCGATCTGGGTCATCAAGACCGGTACAGCCGATATGAATACATTCATACTTGGCATTGCCTTATATGTATTTGGAATCGTTCTATACCCACTCTGGATGAGAAAGAAAGCATAAACTTAAACACCTTGGCATTCAAAAGTGCCAAGGTGTTTTATTTATACCTCTTTCATTATCAGTCTAGTCTTCAGCAGAACCGTTTCCCCTGAGCTTAGCTCCCGCAATCCAGTCAAATCCGCCGATAAATCCAGATTAGGAGCATTCGTTACCCATGTATATGGTTCCGGACAGACGAACCCCTCCTGATTGAACAATACCCAAAACTTAAAACGTTGATCGCCTTGATAAATGACTTGTATGCCAGCATCTTGATCAGTGAGAACACACTCGTTTTCCAGAGCACTTTCCTCATCATAGCCATAAAGATCATCAAACCGCCGACCTTCCAAGCTAAATCCATTTTGGATTTCCAACGTATTGGCCGTTTCATAAATTTCACCAGTGGGCAATGACCTTTCATTCAACTCCCATTGTTTATTGACGGGAAGTGATATTCTGCAATCCTCCATTTTGCTCCCTGGTCCAAATGGAAAATTGAATACAGTGTGATAACCTGCTCCCCACGGAAAGGGTTCAATGCCCTTGTTGGTGATTTCCAATTGGATATCCAATGTATCATCCATTAAAGACAAAGACATATTCACAGTGATATCTTGTGGGAAGCTACCTTTTAGATTAGTAAAATCACTGCTTGAAAATTCAGTATTAATGACGATTTCGTTCCCGTTCACTTCCTTTTTGCAGACTCGCCACGGCTTGTCATGCAAAAGACCATGAATATGATTGAATTTTCCCATTTCATTGATTGGAAACTTATACGTATTCTCCTTATATGTAAATTGACCATCTTCAATTCGATTGGGAGGAAACAAGATTGGCATACCGTATAAAATCGGGTCCTTTTTATACTCTTCCAAACTATCCGGAGTTCGCAGCACCTCAATATCCTTTCGCTTGTACTTCAACGAAAGCAGATTGCTGCCTAAAGATGGTGCAAGCATCGCTTCCACATTTGCATTGCCGAACTTTATGGCCTTTTCATTTAAAAAAATGATATCCTCTATATACCCTGTCACTTATTCTCCCCCTTTGGCTTGAACATATATCCATCCTACTTCCAATGACCACTTTTTGCAACAAATGGAAAATATATTTCATTCTTAATATTTCCCTGTTTGAATTAAGTGTTGGTAATCTAGGATTTTGCTTAGTTTGCTTTACTATTTTTCTGTTTCTCTTTTATACTTTTTACTGTGCACTGCTCGACTACCGTTACTTTACTAGGTACCTTATTAAATAAAAAAGGATGCCTTTTACGGCATCCTTTATCATATTATCGATTACTTTCACTTACTAATGCCACTATGCCCTCTTCATCATCCAAAACAAGTTCAATACCTGAATATGGATCAATATTCAAATATTCATCGAGCCATGAGCGAAGCGCTTCTATCAAGTTGATGGTAATTAACACTTGTTTCCGGCCATCTACAAACGTTTCAGCCGAAAAGCCATAATCATCATCATACATTAACTCCACTTCTACCTCATTAGGTTCTACCTGCTTTTTACGGGCAATGTAAACACAAACCGCATTGATGATATCTTGTTCGGAAATCTTTAGCCTCTCCATGGGTTTGGATCCTCTTTCTTCTTCTTATCTTTGAAGTATGTGAATATTTTACGGATTACAACGATTAATGCAACTACCGCTAACACGTTGATCATTAGTCCAAGTATAGAACCAAGGGCTCCCATATTGGCGAATAGGCCACCAAAAAGTAAACCTGCTAGTCCACCTAGCATAATTCCTTTCATTAAGCCGCCTTTAGAGAATGATTTCCCACTTTTTGTATCAGTCTTTGCTTTATTAGTGGTAGTGACATCGGATTTCTTCGTTTCTTTGTTTTGGAAAATCGATTTATTATTGTTGTTGCTATTAAAGCTTCTTTTCCCAGACTTGTAACCCCTTGCATCGACTGACTCCGAATGATCCTTGAAAACATAAGTGCCGACTGGCGAGAATGCTAGTGTAATTGTAAGTAATGCTGCCATAAATTTTTTCATCATTTTTTTTTGCCTCCGTTTAATAGTATAGAATGTCGTTTCATTATATGTCTTCCCAGATTTACTGAAAGTCCACATCACCTATCCCTTGTTTTATCTTATAGTATTTACGTTTAATATCAAAATAAGTTTCACTTTTCTGGATATTTTTTAAAAGAAATAAAAAAAAAAGCAGGAGCGTTTACTCCCCTGCTTATTAATGAACTATTAATTTACACGAACGACACGGCCATTGAATACCCCTGCCCAATATCCACTATCCATATTGGCGATAGCAACACCTGTTGAACTTTGAGAACCGATAAACTTGCCGCCGCCGACATAAATACCGACATGCCCATCAGTTTTATAGGTATTGAAAAATACTAGATCTCCAGGTTGCATTTGGCTTTTAGATACTTGACGTCCTGCGCTTTTCAATGCATCCGTACTTGGTGGAAGGTTCACACCAGCCTGTCTATAAGCCCATGCAACGAACGCTGAACAATCGAATCGGCCGTTAGCAATATCGGAAGCCGTTCTTCCGCCACCAAATTTATATGTGGAGTTACCGATATATTTATAGCCTGCTGTAATTGCAGAGCCAGTATTTGCACTGCTTGGCTTACTTGATGTTTCAGTTATACTCGCTGCAGGCTTATCTGCAGAACTGTTATTAGATGAATTGGAAGATGATGATTCACCTTTAGATTTAGACGAACCTGATGCAGATGCTTCACCTTTAGGCGAACTTGATGATTCTTCGCTAGAAGAATTTGAAGAACTCACTTCTTTAGCAGCACGGTCAAGTTCTGCTTTCTCTGATGCTTTACGTTCTTCCTCTTTTTTGATATCTTCACGAATGGATGCTATTTGCGCTTCCAAACCTGCATCTTTATTCTCTAAAGATTGTTTAAGGGCAGCTGTTTCCGATTCCTTCTTTTCACTCTTTGCCTTCATCTTCACAGTTTCTGCTTTTTGATCTGCAATTTGGGATTGCATGCCTTTAAGCTCCACTTCCATATCCTTCAGGCTCTGCAATTTTTTCTCAACAGTCGCTTGTTTTTTTTCTAAGTCAGCTTTATCCGCTTCCTGCTCCTTAAGAATCTGTTGGTCAGCTTCCACAATGGTAGCTACCGCTCCAACACGATTAACGAATTCACCAAAGCTTTTAGAACCTAAAACAACTTCTAGGTAGTCAACGTCTCCACCGCTCTCTTGGAATGAAAGGGCACGCTCTTTCAAGACTTCCTCACGTTTTGCGATTCTTTCTTCCAAAGCTTTAATTTCCTTCTTTAAAGAATCTATGTCTTTTTCGGTGTCATTAACTTCTTGTTTAGTGTCTTTAATTTTTTGGTCATTTTCTTTCATTGCCGTTTCTATCTGGGCAATTTGGGAATTCATTTTCGATTGTTCATTTTTCAATTCCTTAATAACCTGTTCTGCCTCTGAAATATCTGATTGTACTCCTGTGCGTTGCGATTGAATATCCGAGATAGATTCAGCTTTAACCGACGGGATGGCAAAAGCGCTTCCTAATCCTAGCATAATTGTCGTGTTCAAAACGATAAGTTTTTTCTTCAAACTCATTTCCCCTGCTTTCCTCCCCTTGCATTTCCATCGACCCACATCTTTTTCTCTATGAAAAATAATTAGTCAAAATAAATTGCTGGGAACTCTTCTCTATTTTTTTTACTCATTATGTAATCCTCTAAGGTTGTAATACTATTGAATACATTGCTGAAACTCTTCTATGTTTTTACCTAAGTCGTAGTATATCATCAGATTTTGTCAAATACGTAATAACAATGTTACATTTACATTTCATTTTTAACATAATATATAAAAATTCGACTTTTTCCTGTGATAAACCAACCAATATTTTACATAAATATTTTCATTTTTTGATGCAAGACTTTCTATCTAGTGTTTAGAACCAAGGGACCATAGACTATTGGCGGTAAAAACTCACCAAAATCCAAACCGCATATCAGCTCTGTAGCTGATGGCAGCTTATAACCTTTCATATAGGGAAGTCACTAATATCCTCATTAAAAACTAAAAAACCGCTCTCAGCGGTTTTTTCGTCAATTTTCGACCCACGCTAAATTCCAGCCATATAGTCGACAAAGACTTTCAATTCTTTTGGTCGGACAAACACCCTTTCACCTTTCCTTATTTCCAGATTCATATAATGCTCTTTTGTCAGTTCGATTTCTAGCGGTTCGTTTGTATCCTGGCGAATCACTTCTATCCGGACAATGGGGCCAATTGTATGAATGTGATCAATAATGGATGCAATCGAATCCTTTCCTGATGATTCTCTTTCTATTATAAAGTTATGAGCCCTTACATAACCCGTACTCACTCCATCTTCACTGTCCGGAGCATTCATTTCCACATTCCCAGTTACCAATTTCCCTTGGTGAACGTTGCCCTTAAAAAGATTGACACTGCCGAGAAAATCATAAACAAATGGATTTTTCGGATGATCATACACTTCTTCCGGAGTTCCAATCTGTTCAATTTTCCCTTCATTCATGATAACGACCCGATCAGCAACATCCATCGCCTCTTCTTGATCATGCGTCACGAACACACTCGTAACATTGAATTCATCATGAAGCCTTCTTAGCCAACGCCGAAGTTCTTTTCGAACTTTAGCATCCAATGCCCCGAATGGTTCATCAAGCAAAAGAATATTCGGTTCAACCGCAAGCGCCCTTGCCAATGCTACACGCTGGCGCTGCCCCCCTGATAATTGGGATGGGTAACGATCTTTATAGCCTTCCAGCTTGACGAGCTGAAGCAATTCGGTAACCTTTTGCTCAATCACTTTTTTACTGGGCCTTATTTTTCTAGGGCGGACCTTTAATCCATAGGCAATATTATCAAAAATGGTCATATTACGAAAAAGGGCATAATGCTGAAAGACAAAACCTACATTCCGATCTTTTACATGCTTATGCGTGTAATTCTCTTCATTGAAGAGGATCTTTCCGTTCTCTGCCTGTTCAAGACCCGCGATGATACGCAGTAATGACGTTTTTCCAGATCCGGAAGGGCCAAGAAGGGCTACGAGTTCCCCGCTCTTTATTTCCAAATCGATGTTCTGGAGTGCTTGATAGGACCCGTAATATTTTGTAACATTTTCAATGATGATACTCATTTCCTTCCTCCTAACTCGCTTTGGTTGATTTAAAGTCGGTTTTCCATTCTATGAAACTTTTAATGACCAAGGTTATGATTGCAAAAATGGACATCAGGGATGCAACGGCAAAAGCGGCTGAAAATTGATATTCATTGTATAAGATTTCAATATGAAGCGGCATCGTATTTGTCATCCCCCGTATATGGCCCGATACGACCGATACGGCTCCAAACTCCCCGATTGTCCTTGCATTGCAAAGGATGACTCCATATAAAAGTCCCCATTTTATATTGGGAAGCGTCACATACCAAAATGTCTTAAACCCTCCCGCCCCCAGCGTGAGTGATGCCTCTTCTTCAGACGTCCCCTGACTTTGCATGAGCGGGATCAATTCACGCGCAATGAATGGGAAGGTAATGAAAATGGATGCGATGACAATCCCTGGTATTGAAAAGATCACTTTAATGTCAAAGGTTTGCAGCAATGGACCAAGTGTTCCATGTAGGCCGAACAGAAGGACAAATATCAACCCTGCAATGACGGGTGAAACGGAAAAAGGCAAATCAATCAACGTTATTAAGAAGTTTTTTCCCTTAAAATCATATTTTGTAATTGTCCACGCAGCCACTATCCCAAATATGGCATTAAGTGGCAAGGTGATGAGAACAACTATCAATGTTAATTTAATTGCAGCCAATGTATCAGGGTGTGCAATGGCCGCAAAATAAGCTTCAGCACCTTTTTCAAAGGCCTTTACAAAGATTGCGATTAATGGGACAACTAAAAACAAAGTCAGAAATAGCAATACAATGGAAATAAGGACCCACTGTATGGATTTAGGCTCTTTTGTTGTGTTTCTCGTTATAATGACTGGATCATTCGTATTTACAACCACTGAATTATCATGTTCCAACATGTCCCCCTCCTACTTCCCTGAATATCTTTTGCCAGTCCACCATTGTAAGATATTGATGGTGAACAAAATTATAAATGTAATAATGAGCATGACGGCTGCTACCGCTGTTGCACCTTCATAATCATACTGTTCAAGCTTTGTCATGATGATCAGCGGGGAAATCTCCGTTTTAAATGGCATATTTCCTGCAATGAAGACAACGGATCCATACTCTCCAAGTGCTCTCGCAAAAGAAAGTGCAAAACCCGTCAATATTGCTGGAATCAATTCCGGGAAGATAATTTTAATGAATGTCTGCATTCGATTCGCCCCTAGGGAAGCAGATGCTTCTTCCATCCCTTTTTCTATATTTTCAAGTACCGGCTGAACCATCCGCACCACGAATGGGAGGCCTATAAATATAAGGGCGATGATAATCCCGGTAGGGGTGAAAGCGATTTTAAAGTTGAAAAATTGCCCAATCCACCCGTTCGGTGAGTACAAAGTGGTCAAAGTAATCCCTGCCACAGCAGTCGGCAGGGCAAAAGGCAAATCCACCAGCCCATCGATGATCCGTTTGCCGGGAAACTCATAACGAGTAAGCACCCAGGCAATTAAAACGCCAAAAACTGCGTTCACGAAGGCCGCAGTTAACGCTGATAAAAAACTCAATTTATACGAAGCGACAACCCTTGGTTCAGTTATGGTCGCCCAAAAATCCTGAAATCCCATTGAAAATGTGTTTAGAAAAACCATGGATAATGGAATCAAAACGATGATGGATAGATACAGTAACGTAAAACCCATCGTCAAACCAAAACCGGGTATAGTCCTCTTTTTCTTCTGTTTACCTTCTGTCATTATATTCATCGCTTCGCCCCAGCTCTTCTTCTTATTATGAAGGAGAAGATGTGTCTATCCATCTTCTCCCCCTGCTTATTGCGGTTGATAAATTTCGTCAAATGTACCACCGTCATTGAAATGTGTTTCTTGGGCTTTTTTCCACCCGCCAAACGTATCATCAACGGTCACCATATCGATATTTGCAAATTGGTCTTCATATTTAGCGAGTATCTTCTCATCCCTTGGACGATAGAAGTTTTTCGCGGCAATTTCCTGACCGGCATCCGAATATAAGTATTCCAGGTAGGCTTCAGCCACTTCCTTTGTTCCTTTTTTCTCGGCCACCTTGTCAACAACAGCTACCGGTGGCTCTGCTAATATACTGATGGAGGGATTGACGATTTCATATTTGTCATCACCGAATTCTTCAAGTGTTAAATAGGCTTCATTCTCCCAAGCAATAAGTACGTCACCAATTCCCCTTTCTACAAAAGTGGTGGTTGCACCCCGTGCCCCTGAATCCAGAACCTCAACATTCTGATAAAGCTTTTTCATGAAATCCTTAACCTTTGTTTCGTCACTACCGAATTTCTTCTCTGCATATGCCCACGCAGCCAGATAATTCCACCTTGCCCCTCCGCTTGTCTTTGGATTTGGTGTAATGACGGATACATCCTTTTTGATTAGATCATCCCAATCTTTAATGCCTTTGGGGTTATCTTTTTTCACCAAAAATACAATGGTTGATGTGTAAGGTGTCGAGTTTTCCGGTAAACGTTTCTGCCAATCCTCCGCTAATAGGTTACTAGCTTCATAAATGGCATCAATATCATAGGCCAATGCCAATGTAACGACATCCGCTTCCAATCCATCAATAACGGCCCTGCCCTGTTTACCAGATCCGCCATGGGATTGTTGAATCGATACATCCTGACCCGATTCTTCTTTCCAATGCTTCACAAACGCTTCATTGAATTCCTGGTACAATTCACGTGTCGGATCATATGACACATTCAATAGCTCGACTGGCTTTGATGTCCCGTCCCCTTCCGTTTTTTCCGAGTTGCATCCTGCGAGTACACCGAAAGCCAATATCAAACTTGTCAATATCATCAATTTTTTCATGAACTTCCTCCTGTTTTTCACTTTTTGCAACAAAAAAGGCATACTATTCCCTTCTTAATTTTATTCAAGGAGATAGTATGCCTTCAGTTCTCTGATCAGCGAATATTCTGATTTTATGTATCATTACCATAAAACAAAGTATACCAAGTTGTCAACTGTGTTTTTGTTTTTACCTGTCCTTTATTTAAACTTATTCACGTATATAAGGTTAATGCATTTTCCAAACGAAAGGAGCTCGATCCAACGGAGAGATCGAGCCCATTCATCCCCAGCTAACACTTAAGGATTTGATTCTTTTTGATATAGCTTATTGTCCACAATATACTGATAACACTGATCAGGCAGTAAATATCTTGGCTCCCCTCCCATCGCAAGTTCATCCCTTATATATGTAGAACTGATTTCCATTGAAAGGCCTTTATCTATTAGGTGGAATGTATTGCCATCATCATAATTCCTAAGCAACGGACTTTTCGATATGATTTTTAACATATCGATCCCATCCCGTGCCATGACGATGAATTTATGATTGGCAATCAATTTTTCCCTGAATTTCCATCGTAAGTGTACCGGTAACTCCTGATTGTCAATATCCTCAAGTAAATCTGCACCCATAATGAAATAAACTTCATCCTTTGGATATCGTGATTTAAAATATTCCATCGTATACCAAGTATATTGTTTACTCATTCCAGCGCGTTCATTAATTTCATAATCACTAACTTCGAATAACGGGTTGCCCCCTATTGCCAGCCCAAGCATCTCCCAACGGTGTTCATTGCTCGTTTTCATCTGTTTATCGATACGTCCATTTGCACAAGGCAAAAAAATCACCTTGTCTAGCTTAGCACGATGCGCAATGGTGGATGCTGTCCATAAATGCACATTGGTGACTGGATCGAAGGAAGATCCATAAACTCCAATTTTGCCCATTCCCATATCCCCCTTATCAGCCTATCTTTTTCTCCACGGCCTTGACCGGACTGCCATCCTCTCTTTCTATTGCAAGCGGCAAAGCAGCCAAATCGTACAACCCAGACTCCACCTCGTCAAGAACAAGCCCTTCCAGGATAGGAATCCCTCAGCCTAAAAAAAAGGGGTCAGGTTGCTTTGGCTGGATTTACTTCAACCGGTGGAATCTATTCAGGAAAACGGCTAAGGTCATAGTATAAATCAAGATCAAGTTCGGTAATGTTTTTTCCCTATCCATCAAAATGAAAGGGAGCATCCAATATGGATTCCTAAATGGGTACTCATCCGAATTTCCCCTACGTTGACGGATGACCCTTCCGTTAATGAATTCAACCAAAATGAATATTGCGTTTCTCCAGGCCAATATCGCGAACTTTCATTAAGGTGCTGGAAATATCTAACCATTGACTCATGCATATTCCCCTCCAGTCAAATCTTACAGCTTGGTCCTTAATGTCAAAAGCTCAGGAAAAAATGGCTGTTCGACCACTTTCTTCAGATAACTTACACCGGATGATCCGCCCGTTCCCGTCTTATTACCGATGATACGCTCTACAGTGCTCATATGATTGAATCTCCAGAATTGTTGCTGACTTCCAATATCAACGAGTTTTTCGGCCAACTCATACAAATCCCAATATTTATGCACGTCACGGTAAACTGTCAGCCAGGCGCTTTCAACACTGGCATTTTCCCGATAGGTTTCAGGCCAATCCCTGTTCAAGACCGATTCATCAACAGGAAGCCCTCTTGCAGCCAATGCCCCTATAGCCGCATCATAAATACTAGGTTTATTCAAAGTTGCTTTCATCGACTCATAAAGCTCAGGCTGATGACGGAAAACGGCCAATATTTGCGGATTCTTTTGACCCATCGCAAATTCTATCAACCTGTTCTGAAATGATTGAAACCCTGAAGAGTTTCCTAGTTTCTCCCGGAACTCCATATAATCAGATGGCGTTAAGGTCGAAAGCACATTCCAGGATTGAATAAGTTGCTGTTGGATCCTAGCCACTCTGGATAGCATCTTAAAGGATGGCTCCAAACGTCCTGCCTCAATATGGTCCTTTGCTGCAGTCAATTCATGGAGGATCAATTTCATCCATAATTCACTTGTTTGGTGAATAACGATGAACAACATTTCATCGTGATGACCGGAAAGCCGATGCTGACTTGATAATATTTGATTTAATTGCAGGTAGTCCCCATAGGACATATCCTTATCAAAATCAGTTACCATACCTTCTTCCAAACCATCTTTATCCATTGGTCCCTTATCCATACCATCCCTCTTTCCCTTTACCTTCTTTTGATTTTCGACATTAATAAATAGACGATGCAAAGAAAGACCAGCCAAGGTACACCGAACTGGAGAACGATTTTAAACGGGCCAGTGAACCAAGTAGATACCGTCAAAGCAAACAAAAGTAATGCACCAAGAATCGTTAAATACGGAAAGCCATACATTTTAACCGGTAATTTACGCCCCCCTGATTTCTCCCACCTCTTTCTGAAAAATAAATGGGAGATGAACACCATGAACCAGGTTAAAATGGCACCGAACATCGATACCCCCATCATGAATGCATATGAAGTATCCGGGAGAAGAACCTTTACTCCTGCAGCAAGAAATATGCCCAAAGTGGATATGAGAAGGGCCCTTATCGGGACTCCTTTCCGGCTTACTTTTTGAAATAGGGCTGGAGCCTGCTTTTGCTCGGATAATGAAAATATCATTCTGGTGGAGGCATATAATTGACTATTCATTGCAGATAAAGCCGCCGTTAAAATAATGAAATTCATTATCCCCGATGCTCCAGGAATATTCAGGATTTCCATCACCCTAACAAATGGGCTTTTATCAATACCAGCGGATTGCCAGGGTACAATTAGTAACATGAGCCCGATTGTCAGTACATAAAAAGTGGTAAGCCTTAAGACAGTTGCCTTCAAAGCTTTAGGGACGGCAATATCAGGGTCCTTTGCTTCTCCCGCCGTAACCGCAATCAACTCCGTTCCTAAGAAGCTGAAGAGAGAAATAAATATAGCGACCCAAAGCCCCCAAAACCCAAAAGGCATAAAACCTCCATCATTGGCATAGTTCTCTACACCGATCCCGCTTGAAGGTTCGGCGCCAATCACCACGTAGGCGCCCAGTAGAATGAAAATGACAATGGCGCTAATTTTGATCATTGAAAAAATATACTCAAAGTTCCCGAATGTATTGACACTCGTTGCATTTACATAGATGAGCAAGGCAGCAAAAAGGAAAATCCAAATGCTTCCTGGTACATCCGGGAACCAATATTTCATATAAACAGCGATGGCACTCACTTCGACACCAATGGCCAGGACATTCGCTATCCAATATGAATACCTCACAACAAAACCCGCAAATGGACTTATATATTTTTCAGCAATGGTTCCAAACGATCCCGATGTTGGATAAGCTACAGTCATTTCCGCCAAACAGCCCATCAATAGAAGGACAATGAATGCACCTATTGCATAGCTGATCAGTACACTTGGACCTGCCGTCGAAATCGCAAGGCCACTTCCCAAAAATAATCCGGTGCCTATTGCACATCCCATGGCAATCATTGTGATTTGATTCGATGATAATTCACGTTGCAGTTTACTTTTCTCCATATGGTGCTCCATTCTAGGCAATGATTCCCCTTTTATTTTCATAGTTTTCATATAACCTGCCATCCATGATCTTTTTAAGGACCTGTACCGTTTCATAAGCTTCCTGAAAAGAGGTATAAAGAGTAACAGGTGCTAGACGAATCATATTCGGTTCACGATAATCGGGTATGATAGCGTCTTGTTTCAATGTTTTACATATTCTTGCGACCTTCTTGATGTTCAAGGATGATATGACCTCCCCTTTTTGATTCATCTCTTGGGCTGCCAATTTCAAATCCGTATCCCGATAATTCCGAATCGATTAAATCCATAAGATATTGAGTCAACCTCAAAGATTTTTTCCGGACTTGTTTTATTCCTACTTCCGTAATCATTTCTAGCGAGCCCAAAAGGCCTATGCTTAATATATGGGGGGGCACTTCCCACTTGTCAAACCGATGCGGAATGGCACCCACGGAATGACAGGCATGAATCCAATCTCGATTATACGCGCATGGGCTTCCTTTGTTAACCTCTGACCGCTACGATATAAGATCGTCGAAAGTACAATGAACGCTTTTCCTCGTTCATCTCTGCAGATCTACCCTTTCCCAGTGATATCTATGCACTACAAAGCCGCTTCAATTACATGGACTGAATCCTTCGACACATTTAGCCCAGGTGAAAAGCCGGGGTGGTAAATTCCATGAAGAAGATGAAATCATTCCGCCAAAATCTTATTCCTGCCAGCTCTTGGTTCAAAAAAGGTGGCCGCAAGCTGATGCAGATTAGCTGTAGTTAACACTGCCATTATCACTTCATCACATGCAGCCCCTAGCAATTGGGCGCTCAATTCACCCAATCTCTCAAAAAAGTAAATCCAGGGCTCGGCACCGTCCGTCCACCCATCGATTCCATGCTTTTTCCAATCCACCAATGACTTCATTAAACTTTTCTAAAGCCCGCTTCGATAAAAGGGCCAATGACTTCGTTGACATATTTATTGATGCCCATGTTCTCCTCGCTTTCTTCCGATCCACTACATTTCACTTGTAAATCCCTACTCCTTCCCATGCCAACCTTATCATTCTGTTAGGATCTTTTTCAATATAATCCTTTTTATCAAAAATCATTGTGTAGTGATTGGTTTCATCATATTTTGGCCATACTTCACCTTCCGGGGGATTTGGGTTTCCACGCTTAGCAAAGTTGACCCAATGGCCCTGGATTCTATTGGATACCTTTAAAGCCGCTGGCCTGGAACCATATGAAGTAATCTGTTTGCCCAATGACGAGTCAAAAGTCTGGAAGGCAAAAGGAATTTCCATACCATGTGTCGCCCCTAATTTACTTATGCGCATTGCCGCCGTTTTATAATCAAAACGGTACATCCATGTTTTTTCAAAGCGACTGTATGCCTCCGCATACCAAACCGAGGGAATATGGAAAGTCGCATCACGGCCAATGCCTAGCAAAGCCTCCTTTTCCGGGTAGTTCAAATAAGCATTCGTAATTCGCTCTTTTGCCTCAGGATCAGTATTTTCGAACATTTTATGAATCATCTCTGGATTAGTCGGGATTAACGGGTGATCCATCTGGTCGAATAATGTAGCTTCGTCCCTATTTGTTCCTATAAGCAAGGGTATTCCCTTTGCTTTTGCTGATCGAATCGAATCTAGTGGATAATCAGGCAGGAAGTCACCATCCACGACAGGTCCAAATGATAGGGAACCCGGCAAGGCTTGTGAGTTCTGCCGTAAGAGTTGGTAGGACGCCGCGACAATTTCTTGAACTGGAAGTGTTTTTAATCGATGGATTTCTTTCATTCCAATGCCCAAGATTTCAAGAAACCTTTCACTGAATTGGCGTGCAAATCCTTTTCCGTAAACAGATGTCGGAGCGGGACTTTCTGCAATAGCCTGTTTAAAAAGACCCCTTGCAGAAGGGACAGTAAGTAAGGTCGTTACGGCATTCCCTCCCGCTGATTCTCCAAATATCGTAACATTTTCAGGGTCGCCGCCAAAGGCTTCTATATTCTCTTTAACCCATTTCAGAGACGCCACTTGATCACGTAAACCTAAATTGGTTTCGAATATTTCACCATCAACTGATAACTCGGTAAAATCCAAATAACCCAGTGCACCCAGCCTATAGTTTATGCTTACAACGACTACGTCTCCATTCTTAGCCAATAAATGTCCATTGTACATATCAAGAGATCCGGCTCCCGTTAGATATGCTCCACCAGGGATCCACACCATTACCGGACGTTTTTTATGATCAGCTCTAGGTGACCAAATATTCAGGAACAAGCAATCCTCATCCATTTTTTCATTTCCTGCCATTCCTGTTCTTACATCCCGATCCATCAGCTGTGGGGGAATGGGACCAAAATCCACTGCATCCATGACACCGCTCCAATTCTCAACGGGCTCCGGTGAGCGGAAACGCAGAGAATCAACCGGCGCTTTCGCATACCTGACTCCACGCCACACGCAAATATCGTTTTCCAAAGTGCCTTGAAGATGACCTTTAGCCGTCGTTACTATTGATCCAATCATTCACTCTCACCTCTTCATATAGTCGTAGATACTTATGTTCTTCTTTTTCCATTCCCCAGTATCCTTCATCTTTATCGAAAAAAGATTATTTGGCCATTCCAACAAAGTACCACTATCTTATATAAAAGTTAAAGTCATGCCTAGGATTTGAAAACGTTATTGAGGATATTAACCCATGTAAATAAAAGGACAAAAAAAGACCCAATCAGGTCTTATTTTGGCAAAATCTTAAGAGAACATGGCAATGATGCTCAATAAAGAGCTACCCCGAACGGAAAGCTGTTTTGCAGCATATGTTAACTGCCGTTCATCGAGCTGTTCCAGTAAAGGCTTTAATTCAAGCAATTCGTTCTCCAGTCCTTTAAGGTCTGTAGATATCTTGTCCACCATCAAGAGCACTTGCTCAGAATCAACAGTGGATTCAGACCAAACAAGTAACCGTTCCTTGATTTCAGTCAACGGCATATTCTGTTCTTTATACCGATTAATCATTTGAAGACGATTTAGAGCATCTTCTGTATAATATCGATATCTTGACCCAGTTTTTTCATAGCTCAGCATTCCTAATTGTGTGTAATAGTCAATGGTTCTCCTCGAAACATTCGCAAGTTCAGCAAGCTGGCCAATCCGATATACATTCACCCAGATAGTCACCTTCTTTTAAAATCTACTGTTAACGATACTATAACATAACTATCCTATAAGGTGACCTCGAGGATGAATCTATTAGACTACTTTATCAGAATTGCCCTTCAACTGCTTCTTGGCAAAATACAGGGCATCTTCTTTCGATTTAAAAAAGTGCTGTTTTTCTATCTTATGATACAAACCAGTGCTGAGTAACAATTCCTTTGGTTGCTGCTGGATTCCGGAAATGATTAATTTCCCCTTATATTTTCCGATTCGATTAACAATCGCCAATAGTGCAGCCTCTGCTGAAGTGTCCATATATGTTACCCGGCGCATGCTTAATACCAACACTTTCGTCTTATTATCCAGGTTCGCCAATATCGATGACTCCAGGACGTCTATCGAACCAAAGAAGAGGGGACCTTCCAAGTTATACACGTTGATCTTTGAATCCGAATTATCAATTGGAACAATCTCAGTGATCTCATGACTTCTTTCCCTAACCTTTAACGTTTGGCTCATTTTTGCAATGAAGGTGATGAATGCAATCGATAAGCCGATTCCCACTCCCATGATTAAATCAGTGAAGACAGTGATGAGGAAGGTGACTAGCAAAACCGTCGTATCCGCCGTCTTCGTTTTCAATACATGAGCGAATTCCTTTCTTTCACTCATATTCCAGGCAACAAACATCAATATGGGCGCCATGCTAGCCAAAGGTATATGCGCTGCATATGGAGAAAGTACTAGCAAAACCAGTAAAACGACAATTCCGTGAATGACTCCGGACATCGGGGAGGCTGCCCCGCTTTTTATATTGGTAGCTGTCCTGGCAATAGCACCTGTTGCCGGTATCCCACCGAAGAATGGAGTCGTGATGTTCGCAATCCCTTGGGCAACCAATTCCTTATTACTATCATGCTTGGTTCCCCCCATATTATCGGCCACTGTAGCTGATAAAATGACTCGACACCGCCCAACAAGGCAATGGTAAAAGCAACGGGAAGGAGGGTGATAATGATCTCCACTGAAAGCTCCGGCACTTGGAATTCAGGAAAACCTTTCGGAATCGCCCCATACGTGGAACCAATTGTAGCCACCTTATCGGGAAGTAAAAAGTAAGCTGCCATTGTGGATATTAGCAGACCCAGGAGCGGTCCTGGCACTCGTGGCAGGAGTCTAGGTGCCAGCAGTATGACGACAAAACATATGATCGCAACAAACACACTATACATATTGATCGTGTCTGCTTTAATCACCAGTTCCTTCATGTTATCCATGAATGCTTCATGTTTTTCCACTTTCATACCAAAGAAGTTGGCAATTTGCCCCGAGAAGATTATTATCGCAATTCCTGTTGTAAATCCAATGATTACTGGACGGGGAATGAACTTCATCAAATTGCCTAACTTAAGAAGACCCATCAAGACTAATATCATTCCCGCTAAAATTCCGGCAATTAGCAGACTTTCATACCCATATTGCATAACGATTCCAAATAATAAAGGAACAAACGCCCCGGTTGGTCCTCCAATTTGATACTTGGAGCCACCCAAAATCGATATGAGAATTCCAGCTATGATGGTCGTATATAACCCGTATATCGGTTCGACGCCTGAAGCAATTGAAAAAGCCAATCCTAAAGGAATGGCTATAACACCTACAACCAATCCTGCCGTTACGTCTTTTTGAAAACCCTTCATGTTATATCCTTGAAATCTAGAATCTTTTATCATCTTTTTCAAACTCACATCCTTATTCGTTTTTTAAGATTGGAATCTACCATCATCAGGAAAAATGACATTCTTTCATTTTAGAGGGAGTTACACGATCGAAAATAAATTAACTATTGTAGAGGATACTATCCTTTCAACGGGACTGATTCGTTCACTACAAGCATGCGGGGGGCCTTTCCAAAACTAAGGAATAATCGTCATATGCACTCTCCTTTTGTAAGGTTATTTGACATGGTTCTTGCCACGCTCCAACATTATACAGTAAAACGTAAAACTGTACATTGTTAGTAACGTTAACATTTGTTTACAACTTTTTGCATCTTTTTACATTTACATTACAATCCGGGACCATACTTCCAGTCTGGTAAATTTGAAGCCGGAGATTTAGACTAGGAATCAGGAGGTTTGACCTTTCGACTAATTCCCCATTCAGCTCATGGTGTAGTTTTGAAACTAATTTGGATCAAATTAAGACCAGGAACCTTGATTAATGAACAATAGAAAGAGCATGTTTGAAAAGGTTGCTCAAACATGCTCTTACCTTAGTCCGACTAAATGATGCATTCAATCATTACCTTATAAATAAGAAAACCTCTTGATTGAAATCAAGAGGTTTTCTTTTTATTTACAGCTCTTCCCCTCTCGTCTCGATAATATGCTTATACCAATGAAACGACAGCTTCTTTTTTCGTTTTAACTGATCATGATGATCCACGTAAATAAATCCGTATTGCTTCTTATACCCGTTTAACCAACTTAATAGATCAATGACAGACCATGCATAATACCCTTTTATATGGATGCCTTCTTTGATTGCACGCTTAATCACTTTTAAGTGTTCCTCAATATATTTAATACGGGGAACATCCACTATTTCACCGGGAGCCAACCTTTTATCCCGATCAACTTTTCCCAAAGCGGATCTGGAATGACCAGTTCATCCTGATCTTTTTTTGAGAGGGTAGTCCGTATTTCCGCTTCTTTTCCAGACCTGATTTTTTCAATCCAATGCGGTTCCATAAGAAGTTCACGGCCTAGGGCGATAAAAGGGACACCCGTTTCCATGGCTTCTGCAACTTCATCGGGTGTATGCAGTGAACCTACACCGACCACCGGGATACGATTACCTACTTTATCGAAAATTTTAACGATGCGCGACTTTGTCCTATCACTCTCACGGAATGAGCCATTCCAGAAGTGACCTACCGATATATGTAGATAATCCAGGTTTTGATTCGCTAATCTATCAACGAATTGGATCGTATCATCTAAAGTGATTCCAGGATTGCTGCCTTCTTCAGGAGAAAGGCGGTAGCCAATTATAAACGGCTTTTCTGCATGATCGGCAACCGTTCTCTCGACTTCATTCACAATGGTAAGCGGGAAAATCAATCGTTTTCCCAATGTTCCGCCCCATTTATCTGTACGGCGGTTCGAGTGTGGCGAGAAGAATTGTTGAAGCAAGTAAGTATTGGCACCATGGATTTCCACACCATCGAAACCTGCTTCGATGGCCCTTCTTGTTGCTTCGCCAAATGCCTTAATAACGTCTTGTATTTCATCTTCATTCATTTCCCGCGGTACAGGTGCTTCCTCGCTGGAAGCAATGGCACTTGCAGAAACAGGTTGGTTATCAGGCAATAATTCCGGAGGACTTTGCCGGCCTCCATGATATATTTGCAATATCGCTTTTGACCCATTAGACTGAATCGTTTCCGCTAATTTTCTCAAAGATGGGATAAATGAATCGTCATCTGCACTAAATTGACCTGGGAATCCCTTTCCTCCGGCAGATACATAGGCACATGCCGTGACCACCGCACCTACACCAGCCGAGCGTTCAGCGTAATAGGCCAGTTCATCATCGGTTACAACACCTTGATCATCCGAAGAATAAGTGGTCATAGGAGCCATCATGATACGATTTTTCACTTCTACCCCTGATGGAAATTTATATGGTTGAAAGATCTTTTCGTATTTTTGGTTCATGCCAAATCCTCCCCCTTAATCTTAATCGTGATGATGTCCGTGCGGCTCTTTTGAAGGGTTCGTGATTTCAAAGCCTTCTTCAGGTACATAAAAATATTTAATCCAGACGCCATCCAGAAATTCCTCACGTGAATCAAGCAAGATATCGATATCTTTATCTGTTTTGACGATTTCATCATGCTCTGCCGGTGTATCTAGTTTCATCTCATAATGGGCATGATCGCCATGCATATGCGTGATATATACACGAATCATTTTCCCTTCGGCTTCATCAGTGCCCAGCATTTTTTGTAAGACCTTTGCTGCATTACGATTAATTTTGCAATTCATGTCCATTCCTCCAACAATAAAAATTTCCATGTACTAAATTCTACCCAATTATGGGGCAACAGTAACATCCATTTATATCCTTCCTGCTTGGACATGTCCAATTAAGTGCTTATAATCGGTCTGAAGGAAAGACGACGCCAATTTGCTTTCTTGCTTCATCCATGATTTCCATAGTCAACAGTGAATTAGAATATGAATTTATATCGGACTCCATTTTCCCCTGCTGTATCAATTCAACAAATTCTTTCGCTTCATAATACATGGTAGGCATATCCTGTTTAGCCGAAATGCTTTCAGTTGTTCCATCCCGATACTGGATATCCACCGCTTGCGGTCCTGAAATTTTCTGAATGAGGATGCTTCCAAGTTCACCTTGAATTTCCGATGGCAAATTGGATTCGGTAATCTTCGAAAACATGACGACCGCCTCCATTTCATCATAGGAAAGCAAGATCGTGCCCTGTCCATCAACTCCTGATTCAAGCATCGTTCCTGACGCCTGCACCTTATTTGGTTTACCGAATAGTACAACAAGTGGATAGAGGACATAAATACCTAAATCCATTAAAGAACCATTAGAGAATTCAGGATTGAATGCATTCAGCACAGTGCCTTGTTTATACGAATCATAGCGAGATGAATATTGACAAAAGCTTCCCGAAAAACGTCGTATTTTCCCGATTTTATCCAGATTCGCCTTTATACTTTCGAAATTCGGCATGATGGTCGATTTCATCGCTTCCATCAATAGCACTTCATTTTGTTTTGCAGCTTCAATCATTTCCATTACTTCTGCCGCATTTGAGGCCATTGGTTTTTCACATAATACATGTTTTTTATTTTGTAAAAACAACACGGCTTGCCTGCAATGATGAGAGTTAGGGCTGGCAATATATACAGCATCGATCTCATCGCTGGCCGCCATTTCTTCTAAATTTGTAAAAATCGTATGTACATCGTATTTATTGGCAAATTCCTTGGCTTTCGCTTCTGTACGTGAATACACGGCGGTTAAAGATAAATCCGCTACATGCTTTACAGCCTCCAAAAATCGTTCCGTGATCCAATTTGTACCTATTACCCCTATTCGTATCAACAGCCTATCCCCTTTCAAACTAACTTATCATGTCCTCAATATACAGACATTTCCTTGAAAAACAAAGAATAATGAACACTGGCAACCGTTTAAATTGGATTTTTCAGGCAATATTCGTTTATAATTTTCCTATATAATCACTGCCATGATGTTTCTACATACTCCCTAAACGGGAAAGAAAACTTAAAAGGAGCGTGTGAAGTTTATGACAGATTTAATGAAAAACAAAGTTGCCATCATTACCGGTGGAGGATCTGGAATTGGCCGCGGTGCAGCACTTAAACTTGCTGAAAACGGCGCGAACATCATCTTTTTTGACCGTACAGTCGAAAATGCCGAAAAGGTGAAGGAAGAAGTGGAAAACCTGGGCAGAGAGGCTTTAATCATTAAAACGGATGTTTCCAAGGCTGAGCAAGTTGAACATGCCTACAAGGCCGCCTATGACCATTTTGGCAAAATTGATTTTGTATTTGCAAACGCAGGCATAAACGGAGTGATAGCCCCTATTGAAGATATAAAGCCAGAAGATTGGGATCAGACACATACCATCAACCTCAAAGGCACCTTTCTCACCATCAAATACGCCATTCCCTATATGAAGGAAACGGGTGGCAGCATCGTAATTAATAGCTCCATCAACGGAAACCGCTATTTCAAGAATTTTGGATTTTCCGCCTATAGCTCATCCAAAGCTGGTCAAGTCGCTTTTGGTAAAATGGCTGCACTCGAATTGGCAAAATATAAAATCAGGGTGAACACCATTTGTCCCGGCTCCATCGATACGAACATTCACGATAACACTTTCCCGGAAGATGAAAACTTAAAAAAAATCAGGATTCCCATAGAATATCCGCAAGGTTCTCAGCCCCTGGCGAAGAAAGCGGGGACTACCGAACAAGCTGGTGATCTCGTATTGTTTCTAGCATCAGACATGTCCTCCCATATTACGGGCACGGAAGTTTATATCGATGGTGCAGAATCACTATTATAATTCATACTTCCCCCTCGGATATTCCATTAAAAGGGAAAAGCTGAAATCCCATATTAGGATTTCAGCTTTCAGACTGTAGCGTTGATTTCCACTCCAGGCACTCGCTTTCCGCGGGCGGTCCGGGAGCCTCCTCGGCTTGCGCCTGCGGGGTCTCCCCTAGACGCGCTTTTCCCGCAGGAGTCTCGCGCCTTCCGCTCCAATCAACTTTGTTATAAAATTTAGATAAAATCTCTTTTGCCTACAGTCTTTTTTGTTTTAATATTTCTGCAAACATGACTATGTTTACGATGAACATTTTGATTATTACCTTTGCCCATCGGGCGAGATTTTAAAGTACTCAACAACGAATTACGAGGGCTATCGCGAGACAAAACACCAAAACACATTTGTGTGACATGTCCATTTTTATCAAAGTGACCGAAAGTAATGACCATCAAAAAGTAGTGACATGTCATATCTGGCAAGATTATATGAAAGAAGCCGATCATCTGCGTCATCATCAAGATGTAAAACCTATCTATGCGGAGCGTGTTTTCGCAGATGCAAAAGAAAAGCATGGCATGCGTTGGATTACTTTAAGGGGACTTAAAAAATTGTCGATGCAGGCGATGCTCACTTTCACTGCCATGAATGTAAAGAAGATGGCCAATTGGACATGGCAAGGTCCCTAACATAGGGGGCTCATAGAGACCCAATTCCTTAATATTGAGCAAAATTCAAAGGGAATTTCAAAAGGGGTTCGGAATGTTTTAATTCCGAATCCCTTTTGTCTACAAACTGAAAGCTGAAATCCCACATCAGGATTTCAGCTTTTCTTTTAAAGCAACTCGCCTTAACCCGCGACGGGCAAGGAGTAAATAAGCCCACATGGCGATGACATGACAACTTACCATCACAATCCCCATTGGCAAGGGTGACTCACCTGAACCTAGTCCCACCAAGGGAGCCATTAGTGATCCTAATATGAAAGGAAGCAAGCCAATTAAAGCCGAAGCACTGCCTGCTGTTTTTTTCTGATTTTGCATCGCTAAAGAAAAACTCGTTGTACCGACAATACCGACGCTGGAGACGGAGAGGAATAAAGCGGCCAAGATTCCTGCCAGCCCAATTTCGAGAAGGACTGAGGCAAGAAGTAATATTCCCCCAAACAAAGCTAGACATAATCCCATTTGAAGCAGTTTTTCTTCTTTAACCTTCCCTGCCAGCTTCCCGGCAACTTGTGAAGCGATGATGATCCCAATTCCGTTTATTGCAAAAATCAGACTGAAGGTCTGTGGGGAAACGCCATAAATGTTCTGGAGAACAAAAGGTGATCCGGAGATATAAGCGAACATTGCGGCACTTATGAATCCTTGTGCAAAAGCATAGCCCATAAACACCCTATCCTTCAATAAATTCCCAAACGTCTTGATTGTATCGTTTATCCCACCAGCACTCCTGAGATTAGGCGATAAAGTTTCCTTTATCCCAAAAAATGCAGCCGCAACCATAATGATACTTAATACTGAAATGACAATGAAAACTCCCCGCCAAGAAGTGAACTGCAAAAGTTGACCGCCAAAAACCGGAGCCAATATCGGTGCCGCCCCATTCACCAGCATTAACATGGAGAAGAACTTGGTCAAATCCGTTCCTGAAAAAAGGTCACGAACTATGGCCCTTGAAATGACAATGCCTCCCGCTCCCGCAATACCTTGGATAAAACGTAATAATAAAAGCAATTCAATGGTTGGAGCAAAAGCGCATAACAGAGATGTAATGCAATAAATGGATAAAGATATGATTAACGGTGAACGCCTTCCTTTTGCATCACTTAGCGGCCCTAAATAAATTTGGCCCAAAGCCAATCCTAACAAGCAGGCAGTCAAGCTCAGCTGCGCTAATGACGTACTGCTTTTCAGATCCTCTGCCAGTGTGGGGAGACCCGGTAAATACATATCAAGTGAGAGTGGTCCGATGGCTGCAAAAGACCCTAGCATAAGAGCCATCAACAGCCTTTTGGATTTAGTCATTTCGTTGCCTGATGATATCGTTTCCTTCATTTCAATCATTATTACCCCTATCCCTTTCAACTAATTGTTTTTCCTAAATAAAACTCGACTTTCTTTATTTTACAAAAGACCGGAACAATTTACGATAAGTATGCTTCAATTGAAAGGGATTCTTCCTTTCGGCACTCAGTTAAGCACAGGTGCATCAAAACTCCGAAATCTTCTAAAAAGGACAAATCATATATCAGGAAATATCATTTGAGAATACGACGAAGTAAAGAAAAACTATTAAAGGTCCAACATTCCCCATAAAAAAATGACCCCATTTCGGAGTCATTCAGACTATAGCCAAACTTGGAGAAAAGTCTGAGAGTAAAAAACGGTGAAACCAATCCGAACCCCATTTTAGCTTCATTTTCCTTTATTCAACAATACTAAATTACGGGGAGAATCACCAGATAATCCTTCCTTCAAGTTTTGTACAGCAAGAGTTGCCATTTTTAATCTTGTGGCAATACTTGCACTCCCGATATGGGGTAATGTAACCACATTGGGCAATGTAAGCAGAGGGTGATCCAACGGAACGGGTTCTTCTTCAAATACATCCAGTCCAGCCGCCCAAATCTCCTGATTTTTCAGCGCCTGATATAACGCGTTTTCATCAATTATCCCGCCTCTTGCGGTATTAATGAGCACAGCCGTCCCTTTCATTAATCCCAGCTGCTCCTTGCCGATCATATAAGCGGTTTCCGGTGTGAGCGGCAGCATGACACAAACGAAATCCGAGATTTGGAGCAATTTTTCAAGGGGCTGATATTCGATTCCCAATTCTTTTTCCTTTTCATACTTTCGACTACGATTAAAATAAACTAAGTTCATATCAAATCCCTTTGCTCTTTTTGCAAGGGCTTCACCAATCCTCCCTAACCCGATGATACCAAGCGTCGCACCGTTTACATCTTGTCCGGTCAGCTGCATTGGCGACCACGTTTCCCATCTCCCACTCCTTAAATAATCTTCTGCCTCCATCAACCTCCTTGCCGTTGCAAGGAGCAAGCCGAAGGTTAAATCGGCTGTCGTTTCCGTTAAGACCCCCGGTGTGTTCGTTACCATGATGCCCCGTTTAGTTGCACTTTGAACATCAATATTATTATGGCCTACTGCCATATTCGCGATGATTTTCAGATTAGCCGCCTTTTCAATCAGTGACTCGTCGATTTGTTCCGTCAACAAGCAAAGCAGCCCCTCTACTTCTTGCATTTCTTGTTCAAGGACTTCTCTAGGGACCGGTATATCCTCTTGGTCCCACATCCTGACATCATAATTCCCACTAAGACCATCGATGATTTGTTCCGGCAATTTCCTTGTAATATAAATTTTAGGCTTCAAACCATAACCCCCCATACCGTTTTTTTATTCATGGAGACACACTTGCTTCATTCGTCATGCATTCAGTTTTCATTTCATATGAGACTTCAAAAAAATTAATTATTATATTGGCTAAGTAACCAGATTGTTTATTCAATTTTAAAATAAACTAGATAATTAGACCATTCATTTCCAATCATTCTTACTATTAAAATATTGTTTATCTGAAAGCTTCCGCTTGACAGTTTTATTTCATTCAACTAATCATAAATAATAACCCTATAATTCTATTCTTACTTTATTTAGTAATGTCGCAATTTTTCAGATGAAGTTTATCTCGATTTAGGAGGATATGAGACGTTCATGAAAAATAATAAAATTTATCCAATTATAGCTCCAAGCGCTTTATCTTTAAAAAGTATAAACTTTTATTTAGTCAAACAGGATGAATCTTTAACATTAGTCGATGCTGGTATGAATGATGACGTTTGCTGGAATGCACTGCAGCAAACCTTAAAGGAAAATGGATTTACCGTTGGGGATATCACGGGAATTTTATTAACCCATCATCATGGGGACCATGTTGGCTTGGTCAACCGGATTACTGAACTCCATCCTATACCAGTCTATGCCCATTCTAAATCCGTTCCCCGTCTAAAACGGGACCCTGACTTCTTAAATATGAGAATAGAATTTTATAAGCAGCTTTATCTTGAGATGGGCTGTGGCGAACTTGGAGATAAACAAGTAGCATACCTTTTCAACGCGGTCGACAATAATAAAGATCAAAAACTGAATTGTGACATCATCGCAATCACAGGAAAACAATGGCTGAATTTTGAAGTGATCGAATTTCCCGGGCATGCCCCGGATCAAATTGCTTTTCTTGACCAAAAAGGGAAACTGCTTCTTTCCGGTGATTTATTGATTGAACATATTTCAAGTAACGCCTTGATCGAACCTGATGAAAACGGCAATAGGATGCTGACTCTTGTCGATCATATCGACTCATTAAAGCGATGTTTAGCATTACAGGTGAATCTCCTCTTACCAGGTCATGGCAACATCATGGAACAACCTGGTCCATTGATTGAAAAAAGACTCAATAGCATTGAGAGAAAGTCACAAAAAATCCTGGCCTTAATAGAATCTGGAATTTCTACAGGAAATGAACTGGCAAAGGAATTTTACAAACAAAAGTATACATCAGAATTCCCGCTCGTCATGTCAGAAATCATCGGCCATTTGGATTACTTGGAATATCAGGGGAAGGTCAAGAAACAACTTATCGAATATGTAGTTCATTATCAAACTAAGTGACAATCAATAAGGCTGAATAGATATTATCCCCACTGTCCCCTCAGTGAGGATTTTACTATGTCTAGAAAAAATAACAGCTTCTTGAAAGTTAAAGATTCAAGCAGTTCAAGGTTATCTAAATGGTATGGATACCGTCGGATGAAAATTGCGCTGCGTGGTAAACTGTCATTTTGGATTGAATTTTTCTTTTCACATTTATAGGCCTTTTTAGGTGTTTTTAATAATCTAACAGGAAAAAGAAGAGAAAACGAAGAATTTTTCTGAATATTGGATATTTTCGAAAAAGGATAATGGATGTGAAAAAGAAACTTTTTAAGGTTTTAAGTTCAACAGTAATAGCAGCAGCATTACTTGGCCCTAATGTCAGCTTTGCTGAACGAGGACCAAACCCGACAGGTGGAACGAATCTTTCTACTGAAGCATTCCTTAATTATGACGAGCTTGTAAAAAAATTAAATCAACTTGAGCAAGTGAGTAAAGGGAAAGTAAAAGTAGAAGTGGCTGGACAAACAAATCAGGGGCGTTCCATTCACAAGGTAACGGTCGGTCATGGTGACAAAGTCGTTCTTATTCAAAGTGAAATTCACGGAAATGAAAAAACAGGAACTGTTGCGTTATTGAACATTCTTGAAAACCTTGGTCAAAGCAACTCGCCTGAGGTAAAGAAAATGCTTGATGAATTAACAATCGTTGCTATTCCAATGATGAACGTAGACGCCTCAGAGCTTGATCGCCGTGGAAATGAGATGACATGGTCAGAGGTTGTAGGGAAATTCCCACAACTTTCAAATGTGAAACCCGCTTGGAACTATTACACGATTCCCAGATCTGGAGACGACTATGCTAGCAAACCGGGATTTGATGTTAATCGTGACTTTAATCCAAACCTTAACTATGTACCAAAGCCTCAAGACTTCCCGGGGGCATCTGAAAAGCCGGGCTGGTTTATTACACCTGAATCGCAAACGGTACGTGACATATATAAAGGGTTAAAATCGAAATTTGGTAAAGTGGATGTTTTTATCGACCTTCATCACCAAGGGTTCCCATATATCGAAGGAACTGATGATCGTGTAACAATGTCAATATCCGGAAAATTCGTTGCCAACCCAAGCACTCCTGCAGGGGCTAAATATGCAGAGTATGCAGATAATTTTAAATATGATTTCTCCCGTCAGTTGACACTTACTGCGTATAACGCACTACAAGCAAAAGGGAATTCCGTGTTTACAAATATTTCATTGTACGATCAATCTATCGACCTGCCAGGTACTGCTTTAGGAACGTTTGCTTTAAACGGAAGTGGTACGGTTCTATTTGAAGTAAGTGGACAAACACAAAACTTTGGGCAAAAAAAGAAAGGCCAGCTAGTAAAAACGGTTGAAACTGGTCTAATGGGTATTATCAATGGTGTAACAGATGGATCGGTTCATAATCTTAATCCATCAGACTATGAAAATATTCCTGAAAGTTCATCTACACCGGGATTCTAATCACGTTGAAACTTAATTTTAAAGGCGGCTATCTCAATAGATAAATTGATATTATCCCCTCTAAGTGGACAGTGTAAAAAACGTTCATTCTTGGAGAGGGATTTTATTATGCCTAGAAAAAATAACGCTACTCTTGGAGTTAAAGATTCAAGCAGTTCAAAGTTTTCTAGATGGTATGGATGTCCTCGGGTGAAAATTGCATTGCGATCGAGGCTTTTTCGTCATTCACAAAAAAGTATATGCTTAATGTGGGAATTACAAGTACAGTCCATTATTAGAAGGGAAACCGCGTTTCTTTAAAGGCGAATACTCTAGAACCTATCCACATTTGAACGAAAATTTCAGAATAGAGCCCACTGAAGTACTCGTTAGGGATATTACCTATATTTGCTGAAGTGTGGATTTCATTATTTATCTGCCGTATAAGACATTATAACAATGAGATTATTGCTTGGAAGTTGTCTTCACGGAAGGGATTTACATCTTGTGTTGGATAGATTAAATTCAGTAACAGAAAAAAGAAATGTGTACAGAACCATTCTCCATTCGGATCAAGGGTTTCAGTACACATCTCCCGCCTATCATAAGCAATTAGCACAACTGGGTGTTATTGGAAGCCCCCTTCGTAAGGGAAACTGTCATTTATAATGCTTGTATTGAATCAGAATGTATTTTTTTAAATCAATTTGAATCTGAAAATAACGACAAGCAGCCATTGTGAACGATTCCAAAAAAGACTCTGCCACCTCGCACCGATAGAATATCGATGCCAGATGGCAACTTAGCCTTTTTAGTTGTCTGTTTTACAGGGGTAACTTCAAAACCATTAAAGATTTCAGCTTTTTTCATCTTGCTGACGAAACTTATACACACACTACAACTTGTCTGGAAAAAATGCCTTTCCTTGCTACACAACGATCAGCAATTTCAAATCCTGCTTCTTCAATCATATGATCCATCGTGTCAATCGTAACGACAACGACCTTGTCAGCAAAGCCCCTCGAATGTTTAAGGATCGATAGCTGATCTTCCGGCGTCGCATGCGTATATAAATTGTAAGGCATATCGATAATCGCTACATCATATTTACTGGTGACCTCCGAAATCGGACCTGTAGTTACATCACCTTCGAGTCCGAAATAGGCAATGTTCTCCCTGGAACCGTCAGTAACAAGTGGGTTGATATCTCGGCCAACAATATTTATCCCCATTGATAGTGCTTCCACCAATACCGTTCCAATTCCGCAGCATGGATCAATGGCCTTCACTCCATCTGGATGTGGAACGGCTATGTTGGCAATGGCCCTCGCCACTCGTGTGCTAAGTGCTGTTGAATATTCACGCGGCTTTTTCATATGATGTAACCAAACCGCTTCAGGTTTTACATACTTCCCAAAATACCAACGGCCGCCTAGGGTTACTATTCCATAGACCTGATCAGGATTTCTCACATCGGCATTCCCCTGAATGTGCCAGCCAATCTCCCGTTCAATTTCACGCTGTCCATCATAATCTATTTTTTCTTCTTTATTAAGATCATTAATTTTTACGAATAACACTTTGAACGTCGAATCAGGCAATTTTATATCCTTCACTTGCTCAACAATTTCGGATATGCTATCCCCTTCAAACATGACATCGACCCGTCCTTTTATAAAGGGACTTCTGCTCGGTTCAATTTTTATATCACTTTTTAATATATTTTCTGAAGCCTCAAAGCCAAAGAACGAGCGCATTTCCATTTTAGATAATGAGCGTTCGTCAGGGCTGCACGTAAAGGTGTATATATATGCCGGTATACGGCTTTGATTAGTCAATCCATTCCCATCCTTCATTTACTATAGATTATATCTTTCTATCAAACATAGCTGTAATAGGATGGAAAAGCAAATGGAATCGTGCAGAAAAAACAACAGGAATGCTTTTCTTTCAACACTCCCGTTATTTTTCCCCATTTCCAATCACAATTTTCAAAGTTAAAGTATGGGAATCATTAATCTAATTTATGCAGCCGACCCTTTATATACTTTGCGCGGCTCTCTATGAATTTCAGGATAAAATCAGGCTCATTATCAAAAGTTTTCTTATTATCCTTGATATATGGATCTTTTGAAACATAAGGACTTATTTGATCATGCATTCCCTGAATGATGGGTTTCATATGCTTAACGTTAAACCGGGTGTTCAAAATCCCCTTTAGGAGTCTTTGGTATCGAACACGAAATGCCCTTACATCAAGGATTCTAGCAGTCAATGTATTGAATCCCTCGATTCCCACATAATCCTCTTCCATCACTTTTCCGTTAACATCCCTGCCCCATGTCGCATCATAATCCCATGGAATCATTTCAAAGAGTCCAGTATCTCCATTTCGATACAGGGCATAGTTGTGAACAAACCCATCATAGTTTTGCGTGAATATGACACCAGCCAGCCAGCGCAGGTACTTTTCCACATCGAGATAATTTACGATTTCCCTTTCAAAATCCGCCCTTGAAATTGTATTGATTTGGATAATCAATTCTTGTAAATATAATTCATCCTTTGCTGACCCGCATTTTTTTTGATATCCCATTTCCAATGATTTTTTGATTCCTTTATCCAAATCACTCATCAATGAAAAATTTGCATCACCGTCCACTGCATAGAAAATTGATCCCTTAGGAAGATCCCTATTCTTCAAATAAAATTCATCCACTGATTCCAATTCTAGATATATTCCCTCGTCCTTCCCGTTCAGATTCAGGAAAACAAACTGGGATTTCGGTGATAAAGTCCCGATATCCGCAAAAAAGTCTAAAGATAATTTATTTCTTAGTAAAGATTTATCCTTATACTCAGCATTTAAATGAACTTCCTTAGCATTCCTAAAAGTATTAGGTTTATAAAAGACTACATTATAAGACTTTTTCTGGAAACCGCGGATATGTGAGCCACGGTAAACAATATCAATATCCAATTTTTTTCTGTTAATGGTTAACTTTGCAGGTAAAGGATCATTGCACCATATATCCCTGCGAAGTTCCTTTAAATTTACAGGTGGAATAAAAAGCTGATATACAGGCAGCTTCTGGTCATTATTCATATAACCCTTCCCTTTCACTTTCCTATTAAATTATGGGAAAAAGCGAAGGACGTCACAAAAAAACAACTCTTTTTTTCAAAAAAGTTGTGCGTTTATCATTAGCACATTACGTACAAGCCGAATAGTCTAACGTATAGAAAGGAGGATATATAAATATGTCAAACATCATTCGTGATATACAAAATGCGGTGGATAGAGCCAATTCCTTCGGGTTAAGCGATTTCATGTTTAATGACCCACGTTCAAATTGCCGTTCTTCACGTAAAAGAAACAAAAAAAGACGGTCCACTTGCTGGAAAAGGTCCACTTCCGGCACACGATGGGGATCTTGCTGGAAACGGAGATCTACATGCAGCACGCAAAGGCGCACTAGCAGAAATCGGAGATCTACATGCAACACGCAAAGGCGCACTAGCAGAAATCGGAGATCCACATGCAGCGCGCAAATTCGCACTAGCAGAAATCGGAGATCCACATGCAGCGCGCAAAGGCGCACTAGCAGAAATCGGAGATCCACATGCCGAAACCAAAGGCGCACTAGCAGAAATCGGAGATCTACATGCAGAAACCAAAGGCGTACTAGCAGAAATCGGAGATCTTCTAACCACGGCAGCGGCAACAAGAAATGGAATTGGAGCTTCTAGTTTCATCATCCCTTTCATGTATTTTAATAATTTATAAGACAAAGAGGTGTTTACATCAACGCCTCTTTTTTATATCCTGAAAACGAAAATTGAATGATTTTTTAATCCTCAAAAAAGGATCCTATCGGTTTCACATACCGGTAGGATCCTTCCATTTTCCCTTATTTGACGGAGACCAATTCGAACTGTGCATACACATCCTTCAGTCCTGCTTGAATGGCTTGACCAGCTTTTCCACGATAATACTTTTGTACACGATCAATCAATTCTTCGATACCATCTTTCAGGCAATACCCTCGCAGCAGGTGACGAATGAATTCCCTGCCATGTTCTGTAGCAAGTGTACAGGAAGCCTCGACAATGACACCATGTTTAAAATCAAGTTCTACCGTGATCGTGATGGAATCATATATATTTCTCGCTGCCATCCCTTGTGGAAGTTTTGCATGCCCTGCAATAAAGTATGTGTTCATCATCTGATCTCCTCTATCTATAATTAATGTACGGAAATTTGCTCGAAGGGCCATGCAGGCAATTGCTTGCGAAGCGCTTTATCTTGTCTGTAGCCAAGAGCGTATTCACCCTGCATTACAGTATGAATCTCACGGGTTCCTTCGTAAATGACCGGAGCCTTTGAATTCCGGAGAAAACGTTCGACTGGATATTCATCCGAGTAGCCATAGGCACCATGAATTTGAACAGCATCATTGGCCACTTCGTTAGCAGCATTACATGATATCCACTTGGCAAGTGATGTTTCCTTCGTATTCCTTTTTCCTTGATTTTTTAAGGTACCCGCTTTAAAGACCAGCAATCTTGAAATCTCTAAATTTGCGGTCATCTTGGCAATCATCTGTTGAACGAGCTGATGCCTGCCAATCTCTTTTCCGAAGGTACTTCGTTCATGACAATACTTCAAGCTTGCTTCAAGGCTTGCTTCAATTAACCCTACAGCACCTGCGGCCACTGTAAACCGGCCGCTGTCCAATGCCGACATGGAGATTTTAAAGCCCTCACCTTCTTCACCAAGCCTATTCTCCACCGGAACTTTTACATCCGTTAAAAAGACTTCGCCTGTATTCCCCGCACGGATTCCTAATTTCCCTTTAATGGCTTTCGACTCCACTCCCTCAAAAGTCCGTTCCACTATAAAAGCGGTAATTCCCCTTGAGCCGGCATCATGATCCGTCTTGGCGAAAATAAGGAAATGATCTGCATAATCACAGAGCGAAATCCAAGTTTTTGATCCATTCAGGATATAATGGTCCCCAACACGTTTTGCAGTTGATTTCATTGACGCTACATCAGATCCTGCATTCGGTTCAGTCAGCCCAAAAGCGCCAATCTTGGTCCCTTTTGCTTGAGGAACTAAGTATTTCCGTTTTTGTTCTTCCGTCCCCCATTGCAGCAGGGTCATGCTATTCAACCCTGTATGTACAGAAACTGCGGTTCGGTAAGCCGTATCGCCTCGCTCCAGTTCTTCACAAACGATGGCCAGGGTATTATAATCCATTCCGACTCCACCGTACTCTTCTGGTATACAAACGCCCATCAACTGCAATTCCGCTAATCTTTTTAAAATATGTGGCTGGAATTGACCCTGCCTATCCCACTCTTGAATATATGGGGTAATTTCCCTATCCACGAATTTCCTTACCACTTTCTTTACACTTTGCTGCTCTTCTGTTAATTCGAAATTCATCATTAAAATTCCTCCTAAATAATTTTATTTTCCTTGAATTTGCTTATTTGGTCTGGACTATATCCAATTTCAGCCAAAATGGAATCGGTATGCTCACCATACAACGGCGGATGCTTTCTCATCGTAACCGGCGTTTTCGAAAGGTTCAGGGGCGATCCCGTCACTCTAAGATTTTCAATTGTCGGATGTTCCATGTTCACCAACATGCCTCTTGCGATGATTTGTGGATCCTCGAACATCTCTGCGATATCATTAATCGGACCATTGGGTATCCCTGCATCATCAAACAGCCTTTTCCATTCTTTCTTTGTCTTTCCTCTCAACGAATCCTCTATAATCCGTATTAATTCTTCCTTGTTTTGCAAACGTTTTTCATTATGCTTAAACTGTTCCTGCTCGGCTAAATCAGGTCTGCCTAAAACGGTTGTGAATCTCCTGAACTGATCATCATTTCCTACAGCCACGACAAGCTCCCCATCCCTTGTCCGGAACGTCTGGTATGGAACGATATTGGGATGTTGGTTTCCCATTCGTTCAGGGGTCAAGCCACTGAATAAATAGTTGCTGGCAACATTCACCAATGAAGAAACCTGACAATCCATTAACGAAATATCAATTTCCTGTCCTTCCCCCTCTTTATCCCTATGATGTAAAGCGGATAGAATGCCAATGCCTGTATACAAACCAGTCAATATGTCAGCTATGGCCACTCCGACCTTCACGGGGCTTCCATTTTTTTCTCCTGTGATGCTCATCAAACCACTCATTGCTTGAATGATATAATCATAGCCAGGCAAATCTTTATAAGGACCGGTTAAACCAAATCCCGTAATCGAGGCCATGATCAATTTAGGGTTAATTTCCTTTAAATCTTCATAACCTAACCCCATTTTTTCCAATGTACCCGTCTTAAAATTTTGAATCACTATATCCCCTGAAGACACTAATTTCTGGAAAATCTCTTTCCCTTGTTCAGATTTTAAATTCAAGGTCATGCTTTGCTTATTTCGATTGGCACATAAATAGTAAGCGCTTTCTCCTTGGGCGAATGGCGGACCCCACCCTCTCGTTTCATCACCTGATTCATGATGCTCAATTTTAATTACCTCCGCACCCAAATCACCGAGAATCATTGAACAGAACGGTCCCGCCAAAACACGGGATACATCGATAATCCTGACTCCTTCCAAAGCTCCATTCATATCATCACCTCTTTCAAACTGTCAGGATACACAAAAAAGAGCCAGTAAAACCAACAATGTCATACATTGATGTTTCACTGACCCTTATCCACGAACTGTCTTCCTGCAAAGGAAGATCAAGTGAACCAAGTCAATTTTTATGAATTCCAGATTTATGACAAGCCGGCCATGCAACAAGGTAACTTGTTGTCATCGGTTTGGTAAATTAAGTATAGTTTCATTTTTTGAATTTTGCAATAACTTTGTTTGGGTGTTTTTATTACTTCCACTGAAATACTCTTTAGCATACTTCCCGTTTAATATAAAAATACTTCCAGGACTCCCTCAAGCTAAAGTAATTGGAATTGCCTTTATTCGTGAGGCATGTGATGATTGGATATACATAACTGTCTATATTTAAAATGAGAATTTTCCATACAATCAATTATCGGTCGACAGACAAGGAAAGATTCAAAGGGAGATGGCAATATGGTCAATAAAAAAAAGGAAATAATCGAAGCGATCAAGAAATACCCAACCATTATCATTCACCGCCATGTTAATCCGGACCCCGATGCATTGGGATCACAAATCGGCTTACAACGGCTTTTGAAGCACTCATACCCTGCCAAGGAAGTTTTTGTGGTTGGCGAAGAAGTGGATAGGCTTTTATTCATTGGTGAAATGGATGTCATTACCGATAAAAAATACAAAGGGGCCTTAGTGATTGTTTGTGATACTGCCAACCTTTCACGGATAAGTGATTCCCGCTATGATCACGGGGACCTGCTGATCAAAATTGACCACCACCCCGAGTATGAACAATTCGGTGACCTTTCTTGGGTCGACCCTTCTTATAGCTCTGCAAGTGAAATGCTTGTTGATTTATTTTTGCAATTTCCAGAAGACTTTATCATGAATAAAGAAGCAGCTAAATCATTTTATGCAGGAATTCTAGGTGATACAGGGAATTTCATGAATGGGAATACCACTCCTAGGACATTAAAAATGGTTTCGCACTTAAGAACTTATAATTTTCAGCCAGAAAGAATCCATAACTGGCTTAATATAAAGTCGAAAAACTCTTCAAGACTTCAAAAAGACATTCTCATGAGCTTCAAGGTAACCGATAAAGGGGTAGCTTACTTCATTATTACGGAGGATCTGTTAAATATGTATGGAATAGATCGAATCGAAGCTTCGAATTTAGTAAATACTCTATCAAGTGTAAGGGGAAACAAAATCTGGGCTTTCTTCATCGAATATCCTTCTGAAATCCGTGTCAGGATTCGTTCACGGAGTATTCCCATCGCTTCTGTCGCACGTCAATTCAATGGAGGAGGACATTCACTGGCGTCAGGTGCTACCATCCATTCCTGGGAAGAGGTTGATCATGTTATTCAGGCATTGGATCGAGTCTGTCCATAATACAGGAGTTCATGACAGTGCCGTGTTTATATGTATAATCATCTTCTCAGGCCATTATAACGGATTAATCCGACCTAAACTAGATTTTTTCGACCTTTACCGGAATACAAAAAACACGCCCAAGCCTGGATGGCTGAGGCGCTTTCTCATTACAATTTACTTGGACACTTTTTCAAGAGTTGATAGATCGATCATGCCTTTTATATCACTGCTAGGAATATAACCGGCTTCTTTGCTTATGTCAGCCATTTCCTGGATGACTTGCTCATTAACTTCAGTTGTCACTTCCAAGCGTGAAAATGCTGAAGCCACTTCTTCTTTACTTAATTCTTTTCCAGTCAGTTCCTTCAAATGCTTAATAACCAGTTTTTGGCTTTCTTCAGGGTTGTCCTGTATAAACTTCACCGCTTTTTCATGCGCTTTCAAATAGGAAGCAGCGAGCCCCTTTTTATCCAAGAACTTCTGGCTTGCAGCCACTACCGTATTAGGTGAATCTTTTCCCCATGCAAATTGATCCCAGTCAAGCACTAACTTTCCTTTTGCCTGGTTTTCCAATACATACCCCCATGGTTCCTGGGTAGCAGCTGCATCGACTGATTTTTGGACAAAGAGAGCGGTTGTGTCAGCAGGGGCTGTCGCATACAACTCAACTGTTCCCCCATTTGTAGTCGGTTTTAAGTCAACATCTTGAAGGGCTTTCCTAAGCATGACATCCTGTGTGCTCCCAATGACGGGAATCGCTACTTTTTTACCGTCCAAATCTTTTAAATCCGTTACCTTGCTGTTCTCACTGGCCACAAGAACGGCACCGCCATTAACAGCGCCAGAGATCAGATGGTATTCAGGGTTTTTCACGTAAAAGTTAAGCAATGGACCAGGTCCAACCGTTCCGACATCAATAGCGTTTGTAGCCATTGCTTCCATGAATAATCCGCCATTGGCCACTGTTTTGGTTTCAATCTTAACATCTTTACCGAACTCTTCTTCAAAAAAGCCTTTTTCAAGTGCAATGATCGTTGCACTGTGAGTTAAATTAGGAAAATATCCAATTTTCACAGTTTGTTTACCAGAGCCTTTTTCCTCTTCTTTACTGGTGGATTGTGTGCATCCGCTTACTATTCCGATTAACAATACGGACATAATAAGGGCAAAAAATGATTTTTTCAGCATATTTCCCTCTCCTTTTACACTATAATCTTATTAATCTACCGTTGGTTTACTCCCCATTTCAGTTGAACATTACGCTCTAGGCGTGAGAAGACAACATTATCCACAATTGTTCCAATGATTGCGATAATGATCATTACGGAGATCACCAAATCCATTTGTCCAAGTGATCTGCCCATTTCCAGCAACTGTCCAAGACCGCCGCCACCGCCAAGTAATTCACCTGCCATCAATGCACGCCAAGAAAATGCCCATGCAATTCGCAGCCCGGATATAATTTGTGGAACAGATGCTGGTAAAATTACGGTACGTAGAAAATGAAAACCGGTTGATCCATATGTTTTGGCAACCCGTTGATACAGCTGGGGCACATTCCGGAATCCACTTGTTGCATTAACTGTCATCGTCCAAGTTGCGCCGATCGTGACGATAAAGAGAATTGAAAAATCATTCAATCCAAACCAAATTATTGCCAAAGGGAACCAAACGATACTCGGGATGGATTGTAAAGCAGTCACTACGAATCCAAGCGTATCCTCAACCAGTTTAAAGCGCCAAATGAAATATCCTAAGATTAGACCTATTATAATGGCAATCGTGAAGCCGATTAGGATACGGCCAAGGCTTTTTCCGATGGCTTCGGTTATTTGTCCGCTTACTAGTCCATTAAACAGAGTTTCCAACACTTGAGTCAGGCTGGGAAACATGAAGTCCGGAAGACTGGAAAGTCTAGATGTGACTTCCCATATCCCCGCTATCATCGCGATGAATATGATTCGTCTTAAAGCTGTAATCATTCCCCATTTCCTCCTTCAGCACTTTTTCAATTTCCTCCTGCAAGATCGATAGAACCCTTTGTTCAGTATGCAAAGTTACACTATCCGGCATAACTCCATCTTTCATGGAAGGGACGGAAATCGTCTCTTTAATTTTCCCGGGACGGGTTGCAAAGACGATAATTTTTTCGGAAAGCTGAACAGCCTCACGAATATTATGGGTAACGAAAAAAATGGTCACTTTAGTTTTTCTCCAGATTTCGAGCAGCTCTTTATGCAAGACCATCCTCGTTTGCTCATCAAGAGCAGAAAATGGTTCATCCATCAACAGGATATCAGGTTCCATCACCAGCGCTCTTGCGATGGCTACCCTCTGTTTCATCCCCCCCGAGAGTTGATGTGGATAGGAGTCAACATATCTGCTGAGGTGAACCATTTTTAAAATGTCCAATGCTTTGGCTTTAGCCTCTTCTTTGGGAATCTTCTTTAACTTCAATCCGTATGTAACATTTTCAAGAACCGTCAACCAAGGAAATAACCCAGCCTCTTGAAACACTACAACCCGCTCCGGACCTGGCTTAATCACCTTTTTTCCAGCTACACGTATTTCACCTTTATCAGCCTTATCAAGGCCGGCAATTAGATAAAGGAGTGTCGATTTGCCACATCCTGAAGGTCCGACGATCGAAACGAAGCTTCCTTTCTCGACCTCTATATTAATCTCATCGAGCACCTTTATGCTTTCTTTCTTTTCATTCGAAAAACTTTTTTCAATGCCATCTATTGTTAAATACATAAAGTCACCCCACTTTTATATCGCACCGATTAACTAAACATTATTTCTTAATAATGATTAATCCAATGGTTTTTGTCAACAATAAAAATGCAAAAATTCTAATTTATCGGTATCTTTCTATCAAACTGTCAATATATTGATAAATATTCCAATTTTACATAAAGGTTCATATAAACAAATTCCATTCAACAAATAAAAAACCTGAGCCCTTTTCAAGGGTTCAGGCTGATTTTTCAGTATCCAATTTCGTGCCTTCATTTCAGTTAAGTTAACCGAGGTCTCCGCTCCATTCAGTAACTTAAAAAATCCTGCTTCCATACAATTTATCCTTCATCTTTTGCGTCCTTTCATGCAGTGGCTTTTTCAATATGATGCCAAAGCTGAGCGTGATTATTAAATAGAGGAATAAGATGAATATATCATTGCCAGCGACACTCCAGGTTATCCCTCCAACTGATTCACGAAGTAAACCAACGGCATAGGTAAACGGCAGGAAGGGGTTGATATATTGGAAAAATGGCGGTGTTACTTGAATGGGGAAGGTACCTCCCGAGCCTGATATTTGAAGCACCATCAGAACTACGCTTATTCCCTTCCCAACATTTCCCAGAACCGAGACGAAGGTGTAGACCATTAAAGTAAATACTGTACTTATCAAGACGGAGAACATGACGTACTCGAATTTATTTACTGCATATACATCAATCAGAAAAAGGTTACCGATGGAAACGGCTAATGCCTGCATCAATCCAATGATGAAGAATATAAGGTACCTGCCAATATAAATTTGATATGGACTGTAACCCTTTTGTGTGACGCTCACGCTAAGCATGGAAATCAATATTGTCCCACCCACCCAGAGGGAAAGTGCCGTGAAGAAGGGGGACATGGCAGATCCATAGTTCGGAATGGGAAATAAACTGTGTTTATTGAGCAATACTGGCTCCGAGAAAAAGTCACTTTCCTGTTCAATATCATTCTTTAGAAAATCAATCACTTCTTCCATATTATAAGATTTATCGATTTCTCTCATTTTAGAAGCCAGAGCCTTGATTTTTCCCTCGATCTCCGGAAATTTATCCTGTAACTTATCGATATCTCCCGTACGAGTTACTAACGTTCGATTCGTCTCATTCAACAATGTCTTCACTTCAGGAAGAGCTTGGCTTCCCTCCTCAAGCATACGCTGGGCATTCTGTAATATAGTATCCGTTTCAGCCCAGATTTCATTGAATTTTGGTCCTGTCTCCTTTGAAAAGGTATCCTGGAAGCTTCCCAAGACTTCATCATTATTTTCACCAAGATTTCTAAGTGAGTCGAAGGAATGGTCATTCAGTGCTTGAAGTTGACCCGAAGCATTATCCCTTAAACCATCCACTAGATTTATTTCTGGCTGAAGGCGGTTTTTTTCACTAAATTGATTGACGCTCACCAATAAGTTATACATACTGTCCAAAAGATATAACTCTTTATTTATCCTCGTTCTCCCTTGTTCAACTAGCTGATTCCCCTCATTATCGGGCAAATCCTGATCCGCTAACCTATTTGCAAGCACTAAAATCGATTCATTATCACTCCTGATGCTCGCAATATCATTTTTCAAGAGTGGATGGATTTCGGCAAATGCCTGCTTGGTTGAGTCTACATAATTAGAAACACCTGACACCAATTTGTCTTTCTGTGATGTTAAACCTTCTATTGAATCCAGACCATCATTGACCATTTTAATGATTTCTTCTGCTCTTTTCACATGTGTTTGTACGATTTTCAGATTTTGTTCAAGCTCCGGAAGTTCTCCCTCTAATAAATACACCATATTCTTCATTTTCTGAATTGTCGGCAACTCATTTTGCAAGGTGATTCCCAGTTCATTAAAGATTGCAAGAATACTCCCGCTAGCTGATTTGATAAAGCTTTTGCTCACATTTCCCACAATGCTGTTGGCCCCCGCTGCCGTAATTTTAGGAGCAATGGAATTGATTTTTTCATTCACATAATAATCAATCTCCGCTTTAATAGGGTCATCGGTCATGATTGTCGCAATATGCTCCGAAAAATTCTCTGGAATGATGATGGATGCGTAATAATCCCCCTTTTCCACTTTTGCTAACGCCTCTTTTTGAGTTGTGAATCTCCAGCCCAAATCTTTGTTTCCCTTTAACCCCTCTATGACTTCCTTGCCTATGTTTACGGCTTCGCCATTTAACTCCGCACCTTTATCATTATTTGAAACACCGACAAGGATTCCTTCCGTATTTGCATATGGGTCCCATGATGCAACAATATTAAACCACGCATAAATGGATGGGATGAACATAAGAAACACAACAACAATACAAATAAAGAAATTTTTATAAATGCATTTTAAATCGTCAATGAATATCTCCCGAATATTACTCAAAACATACCCCCGTGCAAAAAGTATTTTGATACTATTATTCGAAAAATGTTCTAAATCAATACTAAGTAAACATATCCATGGATTTTCGACACCAAATAAAAAGAAGCAAGTAACGATATGCTACTTGCTTCCTATTTCACTTATTTTGAATGCCTGATTTATAAGGAAGTACGTTTCATAATTATGTTGATTTTTTCGAAACACACAGTGATTATACTGATTCAGGAATGCATATTGAAACAGTGAACGAAATAAAAAAATGCTAGGCCGAAAACTATAGGGTCCCGTTTATTGAAAAGGGACATGTAAACTGGTATACCTCATTTTTAATAGTTGATCAAATTAATTACAAAAAAAACCAATTAGTTTCCCTACCTATTTTTGACTTATGCCTTCGTTCAGGAAGAAAACCAATCCTTATTAAAGAATCGCTCCCTTTATGGAATATTTAAAATATGGCCACGATCCTAAAAAACTTAATTCTTCTTCAACTTTCGCACCCAAATTACAGAATAATGGGCTTGCTGTAAAAACATACTATTACAAACGAACTGTCGGGATTTTTAAAAGGGAGAAATAGCCATGCCAGGATCTGTTGAAATCATCTTTCGAACCTTTACAGCTTTTATTTTATTATGGGTATTTGTCCATCTGCTCGGTAAACAGACGATTGCCCAAAGGACCTATCACCTTTATATCGCTTCAATTACGATGGGGACAATTGCAGGCAATCTAGCATTCAATATTAAAATTAAATTCTTGTATTTTATCCTTGCAATGATTATTATGGGTGCCGTCGTTTTTATACTGAATCTTGTAGCGGTTCGAAATCCGCGCTTCGGAAAATGGATTGCTGGAGAACCTGTTGCCTTAATTCAGAAAGGACAGATTCTTGAGGAGTCCATGCAGCGAATGGGGTATTCACTGGATTCTCTTAAACAGGCTTTGCGGGGCAAGGATATCTTCCATTTTGATGAAGTGGAATGTGCCATATTAGAGATAAATGGCTCACTTTCTGTATTAAAAAAAACACAATACCAAAATACCACCAAACAGGATTTGGCTATACGGTCCTCAGCTGGAACTATACCGATAGAGATGGTCTATGATGGGAAGATCCTATACGAAAACTTATCCAAACAAACCTACGATGACGAATGGTTAATGGCTGAACTTAAAAAAAGAAACCTTTCTGTTATTGACATCTCTTATGCTGTTGTAGGGACAAAAGGAAATTTGTCTATTGATTTGATTTGGGATCAATCAAGGGAATGATCTTTAGCATTTCAGTAAGTATCATAATCAGTATTAAAAATAAATTCGGGTATGGAAAGAAAAAGTGGTTTTTCCAGAAGGAAAAACCACTCAGACTGTAGACAAACTCGATGAAAATCGAGTTTGTCTATTTTTTATGAGTTGTACAATTTGGCCGTTGATTGGAACGTAGGGCACTCGCTTTCCGCGGGCGGTCGGGGAGCCTCCTCGGCTTTCGCCTGCGGGGTCTCCCCTAGACGCGCTTTTCCC
>NZ_JBHZPE010000018.1:0-81784 GCF_042787985.1 Peribacillus sp. YIM B13481 | reverse complement strand
TGATACTAATAGATCGAGGACTTAACCAACGCTTTTTAAAAAATGAAATACCTTCTTATTATCTAGTTTTGAAGGAACAACGTTCCTGATATGTTTGGTGGCGATAGCGAAGAGGTCACACCCGTTCCCATTCCGAACACGGCAGTTAAGCTCTTCAGCGCCGATGGTAGTTGGGGGTTTCCCCCTGTGAGAGTAGGACGCCGCCAAGCCATTTAAAAGATCAGCCATCCGGCTGGTCTTTTTTTGCGTCTCAATGATTTAAAAGAAATCGTTTTTATGATATCTCCATCTTTCAAATTGAATTGAATTCGACCTAAAGGGATATGTTGCCTCTCTTCAATGCCCTCAAATTACAAGAGATGTGAATTGAAATAATTCATGGGTGCAAGATACGAATAACTGTACTGATCATGGAACAGGGGGGTTACTTGAGTCTGGCTATAGTATTGGGAAGGGAAGAAGGTTAGGATATTGAATGGATGTATAAATTATGAAGATAGGGTCTTTTTTTTAGACAGACGGCAAATTATGCAAGGAGATTCGGAGAAGACATTAACTAAGGCATTATGGAATCCCTGTAATACTGTAATGAATACTAAAATGGATTTCTTGTCTTACTTGTTCTTTTTCATTATACTAGGAGGAATTTATTAAGATAATAATGCAAATTGGATGTTAAGAAAGAAGGCAAATAAAATGGAATTATGGAAGGGATTTTGGTATTGTGGGTAAAAAAAGTAAGGAAAAGTTTGAAGTTGTTGAGGGTGAGACAATCGATGCTTGTTTAGATCGAATTAAAGCGGCAGGCTACTTTCCTGTAAGGCGGACGGAAGAACCCATCTTTGCCGAGAAAATCGAGAATGGCAAAGTCCAATATGTGCCAGTTGATCGAAAAATTGTATTCGAAGTAAAATTAATCGAGTAAAACACGAACGATTCATTAATATCATGTAAAAATATTCGATTTTAACTTGACATTAAAATGGCCGGAAGGTAAGATGAAGTTACATTAATACATCTCATATAATCATGGGGATATGGCCCAAAAGTTTCTACCTGATGACCGTAAATCATCGGACTATGAGAAAAGCATCTGACTAATTCGGAAACTAGCCAAGTCCTTTTTGTTTTTTTTTAAAAGGGCTTTCTATTCCGGGCAGTTTGCTTTCTCGATGAGGAAGCAAACTGCCCGGTTTTTTTAATTTACATGTTATAGATAATGATAAGCGTCCATCTGCATACTCGGGACGTCATAATATGAGTGTTGGAGGGAAAGATGATATGAAACCACAAGTTGGAGTTATTATGGGAAGTGTCTCGGATTGGGAAACGATGAAATACGCTTGTGAATCATTGGAACAGCTTGAGATTCCCTATGAAAAAAGGGTCGTTTCCGCCCACAGGACGCCGGATTTACTATTTGAATATGCAGAGAGTGCAAAAGATAGAGATATTAAGGTGATTATTGCCGGAGCTGGCGGGGCGGCGCATCTTCCAGGTATGACAGCAGCCAAAACGATTGTCCCTGTGATTGGCGTGCCGATACAATCTAAGGCATTAAATGGGATGGATTCGTTATTATCGATTGTTCAAATGCCTGGCGGCGTACCGGTTGCAACGGTTGCAATCGGAAAAGCTGGCGCAGTCAATGCCGGATTGTTGGCGGCTCAAATATTAGCAGCTTTCGATTCCAACCTTGCTGATAGGTTAGAATCTTTACGAGACGAAACCAGAGAAAAGGTGTTACAGAGCAGTGAACAACTTAAATAATACAATCATTTTACCGGGACAGACCATTGGAATTATTGGCGGTGGGCAATTGGGCAGGATGATGGCCTTGTCGGCTAAGGCATCGGGCTTTAAGATAGCGGTCCTTGAGCCGACTGCAGAAGGTCCATGTGCGCAAGTGGCGGATATTGAAATCATTGGTGCTTATGATGATATCGAAGCATTGAAAAGGTTGGCTGAGGTTAGTGACGTCATAACATATGAGTTTGAAAATATCAGTTCAGAAGCACTGGATTGGTTAAAGCAACATGCATTTCTTCCACAGGGCTCAGAATTATTAAAGATGACCCAGGATAGACTTACTGAAAAAAAGGCCATATCTGATGCAGGAGCTTCGGTTGCTCCTTATCGGGAAATACAAGATATTTCAGAAATTTACCTTCATATAGAAAAATTAGGGTACCCTAGTGTGTTAAAAACGACGCGGGGCGGTTATGATGGAAAAGGGCAGTTGGTCATTAAGGAAGAAGCCGATATCAAAAAGGCAGAATCCCTGCTCAAAACAGGTGTATGTGTGCTGGAAGCCTGGATACCTTTCGTAAAAGAAATCTCGATTATCGTGACGCGTAAGGCAAATGGCGAGGCAAGTCATTTTCCGATAGCGGAAAATATTCATATTGAAAATATTCTTCATAAAAGCATTGTTCCCGCACGTATTAGTCAACAAGCTGAACGGAAGGCTATTAATGAAGCCTTGCAGCTTGCAGAAAAACTTGATTTGGTAGGGACATTGGCGGTCGAGATGTTTTTAACCGCTCAGGATGAGATCATCATTAATGAATTAGCGCCAAGACCACATAACTCAGGCCATTATACAATGGAAGCGTGTGAGACTTCACAGTTCGAACAGCATATAAGGGCTGTTTGTAATTGGCCGCTCGGTAATACGGCGTTATTGAAGCCGGTCGTAATGTTAAACATCCTTGGTGAGCATATTGGACCCTTAATGGATGAAATTCCGACGATTTCTGATTGGAAGGTTCATCTTTACGGCAAGAAAGAGGCCAAGTTTAAGCGGAAAATGGGGCATGTGAATATTTTACGTCCAACGATTGAGGAAGCTCTTTTGGAAAGTGATCGAAGCAAAATATGGAATCAATAGGTTGAAACGGAGGAAGTAAAATGATTGAACGTTATACCCGCCCAGAGATGGGAAACATTTGGACAGAGAAAAACCGCTTTAATGCGTGGTTGGAAGTAGAAATTCTAGCTTGTGAAGCATGGTCTGAACTTGGAGTAATTCCAAAGGAAGATGTGAAGCTTCTTCGTGAAAATGCTACGTTCGATGTTGAGCGTATCAATGAAATCGAAAAAGATACACGCCACGATGTTGTTGCTTTTACACGTGCGGTTTCTGAAACATTGGGTGAAGAACGGAAATGGGTCCATTACGGACTGACTTCTACTGATGTGGTCGATACAGCTCTTTCATATATGATAAAGCAAGCGAATGATATCATCTCCAAGGATTTAAATAACTTCGTGGAGATCCTGAAAAATAAAGCGAAAGAACATAAATATACGGTTCAAATGGGACGTACACATGGAGTTCATGCGGAACCGACTACTTTCGGTTTGAAACTGGCACTTTGGTATCAAGAAATGAAACGCAATGTCGAACGTTTTGAAGAAGCTAGAAAGAACATAGAGGTTGGGAAAATCTCTGGAGCTGTCGGAACCTACGCAAACATCGACCCGTTCGTTGAAAAATTCGTTTGTGAAAAGCTTGGCCTTGAAGCAGCACCTATTTCAACACAAACATTGCAACGGGATCGCCACGCACATTATATGAGCACATTGGCTTTAATTGCGACCTCAATTGAAAAGTTCGCAGTAGAAATACGCGGCTTGCAAAAAAGTGAAACACGCGAAGTGGAAGAATTCTTTGCAAAAGGACAAAAGGGATCTTCGGCAATGCCTCATAAACGGAATCCAATCGGTTCTGAAAATATGACAGGTATAGCTCGTGTAATCCGCGGTTACATGATGACAGCATATGAGAATGTGCCATTATGGCATGAACGTGACATTTCACATTCTTCTGCTGAGCGCATCATCTTGCCGGATGCAACGATCGCATTAAACTACATGCTGAACCGTTTCAGCAACATAGTGAAGAACTTGACCGTTTATCCAGAAAATATGAAACGCAATATGGACCGTACACTGGGATTGATTTTCTCACAACGTGTGCTGCTGTCCCTTATCGATAAAGGACTTGTCCGTGAAGAGGCTTATGATACGGTTCAGCCGAAAGCGATGGAAGCATGGGAGCTTCAGGTTCCATTCAGAAGCCTGATCGAAAAGGATGATAAAATCACAAGCTTGCTTACGAAAGAAGAACTTGATGATTGTTTCGATCCTACACATCACTTGAAAAATGTTGATGTAATCTTTGATCGTTTAGGTTTATAAAAGTGAAGGCGGCAAACATAGCACCTCTAAACGGTGATATGTTTGCCTAGCCCGATCAATACAGGATGATTCGAAATATTCACAATGTGGGGGTCTGGACAGATGGAAAAACGAGAATTGTTGTATGAAGGAAAAGCGAAACAGATTTTTGCAACGGACAACAGTGAAATAGTATGGGTGGAATACAAGGATTCGGCAACAGCGTTTAATGGTGAGAAGAAGTCAGAAATCGCCGGAAAAGGTAAGTTGAATAATCAAATTACAAGCCTATTATTTTCAAAGCTTGCCCAAGAAAATATACCGTCCCATTTTATTGAACAGCTTTCCGACCGGGAGCAGTTAGTTAAGAGAGTATCCATCATTCCGCTTGAAGTCGTTGTACGAAATACGGCTGCCGGCAGTTTTTCTAAAAGAACTGGCATTGAAGAAGGCCACCCGCTTAAGAAAACGCTGATTGAGTTTTACTATAAAGACGACGAGCTCGGCGATCCTCTGTTAACGGAAGACCATATTGAAGAATTGGAACTTGCAAGCAAGGAAGATGTAGCCATTTTAAAAGAAAAGGCACAAGAGATCAGTATCGTCTTAACTTCCTTCTTTAAAGAATTGGACATTAAATTAATTGATTTTAAATTAGAGTTCGGTAAAACCCCGAATGGAGACATTCTGCTGGCAGATGAAATTTCACCTGATACCTGCCGATTATGGGATGTTAACACGAACGAAAAGTTAGACAAAGATGTATTCCGCCGTAATTTAGGCAGTTTAACAGATGCTTACGAAAAAATACTAGCAAAGTTGGAGGGTACTCAACATGTATAAGGTTAAGGTATATATCACACTACGCGAAAGTGTATTAGATCCACAGGGAGCTGCAGTGCAACAATCACTTCATAGCTTGACATATAACGAAGTTAGTGATGTTCGAGTGGGGAAATACATTGAACTTACAATTAAGGATACGGATCGTGATTTAGATCAACTTGTGAAGGAAATGTGTGAAAAACTATTGGCCAACACGGTAATTGAAGCTTACCGCTATGATGTTGAGGAGGTTATCACCCAATGAAATTTGCTGTCATAGTTTTCCCTGGTTCCAATTGTGATGTCGATATGTTCCATGCGATAAAGGATGCTCTAGGGGAAGAAGTGGAGTATGTTTGGCACTCTACAGACAATCTAGATCAGTATGATGGGATTCTCCTTCCAGGAGGTTTCTCTTATGGGGACTATTTACGCTCTGGAGCGATTGCACGATTTTCGAATGTAATGGCCGAAATCGTAAAAGCGGCACAAGCAGGAAAGCCTGTTTTGGGTGTCTGCAATGGTTTTCAGATTTTACTTGAAGCAGGACTTTTACCTGGAGCGATGCGCCGTAATGAAGGCTTGAAATTCATTTGCCGCAATGTAGGATTGAAGGTTGAAAATAATCAATCGATGTTCACGACAGGATATGAAATAAATGAAACGATTACGATCCCGGTTGCCCATGGTGAAGGGAATTACTACTGTGATGAAGAAACATTGGCTGAATTAAAACGAAATAACCGCATTTTATTCACTTATGACGGTGAAAATCCAAACGGAAGCTTGGAACAAATAGCGGGAATTACAAATGAACAAGGAAATGTCCTCGGAATGATGCCTCATCCCGAACGTGCTGTTGATTCACTGCTTGGCAGTAAAGACGGCTTAAAGATTTTTCAATCCATCGTAAAAAACTGGAGGGAATCACATGTTATTACAGCTTGAACCAAGTCCGGAAAAAATTAAATCGGAGCGATTGTACGCAAGTATGGGACTATCCGATAAAGAATTTGCCATGGTGGAGAAAATCTTAGGCAGACTGCCGAATTATACGGAAACTGGATTGTTTTCGGTTATGTGGTCAGAGCATTGTTCCTACAAAAATTCAAAACCCATCTTAAGAAAATTCCCGATTACTGGGGAGAAAGTCCTTCAAGGACCTGGTGAAGGAGCTGGTATCGTTGATATCGGTGACGATCAGGCTGTCGTTTTTAAAATAGAAAGTCATAACCACCCATCTGCTATCGAACCTTACCAAGGTGCCGCTACTGGTGTCGGCGGTATTATCCGTGATGTCTTCTCCATGGGTGCACGTCCGATTGCGATGCTGAATTCACTTCGCTTCGGTGAGCTAGACAATGATCGCGTGAAATATTTATTTAAAGAAGTGGTTGCCGGGATTGCTGGGTACGGCAATTGTATCGGAATACCGACTGTGGGAGGCGAAATTCAATTCGATCCTTCTTATGAAGGAAATCCTTTAGTCAATGCTATGTGTGTCGGTTTGATTGATCATAAGGACATTAAAAAAGGCCAAGCACATGGAGTGGGCAACACAGTCATGTACGTGGGTGCCAAAACTGGACGTGATGGTATTCATGGAGCAACATTTGCATCTGAAGAGCTTTCAGAGTCATCAGAAGAAAAACGCCCAGCCGTCCAAGTAGGAGATCCATTCATGGAGAAACTGCTTTTGGAAGCATGCCTTGAATTGATTCAAAATGATGCCCTTGTTGGGATTCAAGATATGGGAGCAGCGGGTCTTACAAGTTCATCTGCCGAGATGGCGAGTAAAGCTGGATCAGGAATAAAAATGAATCTTGATTTAGTACCGCAGCGTGAAACAGGAATGACAGCATATGAAATGATGCTTTCTGAATCACAAGAGCGGATGCTGATCGTTGTAACTAAAGGACGCGAACAGGAAATCGTTGACTTGTTTACGAAATATGATCTAGAGGCTGTTTCCGTCGGTGAAGTGACGGATGACAAAAACCTAACATTATCGCATCAAGGTGAAATTGTTGCAGAGGTTCCAGTTGATGCATTGGCTGAAGAAGCTCCGATTTATCATAAGCCATCTGCAGAACCGCAATATTTCCGTGATTTCCAAAGCATGAAGGCTGAAGTGCCAGTCATAGAAGATTATAAAGAAACACTGATATCACTATTGAAGCAACCGACGATTTCGAGTAAGGAATGGGTTTATGATCAATATGATTACATGGTCCGCACGAATACAGTCGTCTCACCTGGATCGGATGCGGCGGTAGTACGAGTTCGGGGCACAAATAAGGCCCTTGCTATGACGACGGATTGTAACTCCCGCTATATATATTTAGATCCAGAAACGGGAGGTAAAATCGCAGTCGCTGAAGCAGCACGTAACATTATTTGCTCGGGTGCGGAACCTTTAGCAATTACGGATTGCTTGAATTTTGGGAATCCTGAAAAACCAGAAATATTTTGGCAATTGGAAAAAGCTGCAGACGGTATGAGTGAAGCTTGCAGAAGCTTAAGTACTCCTGTAATTGGCGGAAATGTCTCCCTTTACAATGAAACGAATGGTGAAGCGATTTATCCGACACCTGTAGTTGGGATGGTTGGTCTTGTCAGTGACCTTCAGCACATCACTACACAATCGTTTAAAAATGAATCCGATTTGATTTATGTGGTCGGCGAAGCGAAAGTTGAATTTGGAGGCAGTGAATTACAGAAAATGCTTGAAGGTAAAATCTTTGGACGCGCTCCAGAACTTGATTTGGCCGTTGAACAAAAACGTCAGCAGCAAATTCTAACTGCAATCAAAAAAGGACTTGTTGCATCAGCCCATGACCTTTCGGAAGGCGGTTTGGCAGTGGCTTTAGCCGAATCTTTATTCGGGGCTAGCAAACTTGGGGCAAAAGTGAATATAACCGGCGAACCGGTATCTGCATTATTCAGTGAAACGCAATCACGATTCTTACTGTCCATCAATCCTGAAAACCAAACGGCATTTGAAGCACTTGTTGAAGATGCGATATGCATAGGTTCAGTAACGAATAATAATAAATTAGTCGTGGCAACAAGTGATAGCAAAGTATTGGAAGCGGACGTTGAAGATTTACAAACAGCTTGGAAGGGAGCCATACCATGCTTGCTGAAATAAGAAGCCTAAACGAAGAGTGCGGTGTATTGGGAGTCTGGGGACATCCCGATGCAGCACAGCTTGCTTACTACGGTTTGCATAGCTTACAGCATCGTGGTCAAGAGGGAGCTGGCATCGTCGTGACGGATGGTGAGCAGATGTCCATCACTAAGGGTGAAGGTCTTGTCACAGAGATTTTCACGGCCGAAAAAATGCAGGCACTTTCCGGTACCGGAAAAGCGGCAATTGGCCATGTCCGTTATACAACGGCAGGCGGCGGCGGGTATCAAAATGTTCAGCCTTTCTTGTTCAATTCACATACAGGGGGGCTGGCCCTTGCTCATAATGGGAATATCGTCAATGCCCATCAGTTAAAAGCACAGCTTGAAGGACAGGGCAGCATTTTTCAAACGACATCGGATACGGAAGTTCTGGCACATTTGATAAAACGGTCCGGCTACTCAGATGTCAGGGATTCCGTGAAGAACAGTTTAAGCATGCTGAAGGGAGCCTATGCCTTTGTCATCATGACAGAAAACCAAATGATCATGGCAAGAGATCCGCATGGCTTCCGTCCACTTTCCTTAGGGAAAATAGGCGATGCATATTTCGCTGCATCCGAAACATGTGCCCTTGATATTGTAGGTGCAGAATTCATCCGCGATATTGAACCGGGTGAACTCGTTGTCATTAATGATGAGGGAATCACTTCCGAGTACTTTTCGCTTTCCAGTCAACAGGCAATGTGTACGATGGAATATGTGTATTTTTCCCGTCCGGATAGTAACATTGATGGGATCAATGTTCATACGGCACGAAAAAACCTTGGCAAGCAAATGGCACTGGAAGCTAAAATAGAAGCGGATGTAGTTACAGGTGTACCCGATTCCAGTATTTCGGCAGCGATAGGCTATGCTGAAGCGGCCGGCATTCCCTATGAAATGGGCTTAATAAAAAATCGTTATGTTGGACGGACGTTCATTCAGCCATCACAGAGTCTGCGTGAACAAGGCGTGAAAATGAAACTTTCACCTGTAAGAGGGGTCGTAGAAGGTAAGCGGGTCATAATGGTTGATGATTCAATCGTCCGTGGGACCACGAGCAGAAGGATTGTCCGCATGTTAAAAGATGCAGGAGCCAAAGAAGTGCATGTTGTAATCAGCTCGCCACCGATCAAGAATCCATGTTTTTATGGAATAGACACGTCTAAAAAGGAAGAACTGATTGCGAGCTCTAAATCGGTGGAGGAAATAAGGGAAATCATTGGTGCTGATTCATTAACTTTTTTAAGTGTCGAAGGTATGGTCGAAGCAATTGGCCGACCATTTCCTGGAGAAACGCGCGGTTCATGCCTAGCTTGTTTCACTGGAAATTATCCGACTGAAATTTTTGAGTACGAACGAGAAAAAACAAAATGTTAATCAAGTCGGCAATGAAGATTGATTTTCGGAGGAGGATTTCAAATGGCTAATGCATATAAACAGGCTGGTGTGGATATTGAGGCTGGTTATGAAGCGGTAAATCGAATGAAAAAACATGTAAAGCGCACATTTCGTCCAGAAGTAATGAATGGTCTTGGCGGTTTTGGAGGCATGTTTGACTTATCTTCCTTGAACCTTAAAGAACCTGTGCTCATTTCAGGTACGGATGGAGTGGGTACGAAACTTTTGTTGGCGTTCATGATGGATAAACACGATACAATTGGTGTGGATTGTGTAGCTATGTGCGTCAATGATGTTGTCGTTCAAGGTGCTGCACCTTTATACTTTTTAGATTATATTGCCTGCGGTAAAGCAGATCCAGAACGAATTGAAATGATCGTCAAAGGAATTGCAGATGGCTGTGAGCAGGCAGGCTGTGCTTTAATCGGCGGAGAAACAGCGGAAATGCCGGGCATGTACGAAACGGAAGAATACGATGTTGCAGGCTTTACTGTAGGTGCAGTTGAAAAATCACGTCTAATTACGGGTGAGGCAATCTCGGCGGGTGATGTCGTTATTGGACTTGCTTCAAGCGGCATCCACAGTAATGGATATTCACTTGTTCGTAAAATCCTTCTTGAAGACTCAGGTATGGGGCTTCATGACTTCGTACCGGAATTGGGTTGCAAGTTGGGTGAGGAATTACTAAAACCGACAAAAATCTATGTAAAATCCATTTTATCGACATTAGAAAAATTTGATGTTAATGGTCTTGCCCATATTACGGGTGGCGGGTTCATCGAAAATATTCCCCGTATTCTACCTGAAGGATGCGGTGTGGAAATCGAGCTAGGAAGTTGGGAAATTCCATCTGTATTCGCGTTCCTTGAAGAAAAAGGGAACCTTGTAAAAGAGGAAATGTTCAATATTTTCAATATGGGTATTGGAATGACGGCTGTCGTGAAAAAAGAAGTGGCATCTGATGTGGTAGCCCATCTACGGTCTTGCGGCGAAGAAGCATCGGTTATTGGAACGATTGTGGACGGAAATGGAGTGTCGTTTAAATAATGAAGCGCCTTGCTGTCTTTGCATCAGGTAATGGTAGTAATTTCCAATCAATTGCTGAAGCAATAAAAAGTGGAAAATTGGCGGCGGAAATCTGTCTTGTCGTTTGTGATCGGGAAGACGCTTATGTACTTGAGAGAGCAAAGCTTGAGAACATTGATTCTTTCGCCTTTTCAGCGAAGAATTACTCTAACAAGACTGAGTATGAATCGGTAATCCTGGAGAAACTTCGCCAATATGAGATAGAGTTTATCATTCTGGCTGGCTATATGCGTTTGATTGGTCCGACATTATTACAAAAGTATACACAGAGAATTGTGAACATCCACCCTTCACTCTTGCCTAGTTTTCCAGGCAAGGATGCAATTGGCCAGGCTTTTGACGCTGGAGTGAAGGAAACGGGGGTAACCGTTCATTATGTTGATGATGGAATGGATACAGGACCGATCATTGCCCAAAATGCAGTGCCAATTCTTGAGGGGGATACGAAAGACATTCTTCAAAAAAGGATTCAGGAAATGGAGCATGACATGTATCCGTCAGTTTTGCAGGAGCTATGCCACAAGAAACTTACTTAATGGAGGGACCAACATAACATGAAGAAACGTGCTTTAATTAGTGTATCGGATAAAACAGGTATCGTAGAATTTGCTCAAGGTTTAATTGAGGCAGGTTTTGAAATTATTTCTACAGGCGGTACCAAAAAAACACTGCAGGATAATGGCGTTGATGTAATTGGAATCAGTGATGTCACTGGTTTTCCGGAAATCTTGGATGGACGTGTAAAAACACTTCACCCGAATGTCCATGGAGCAGTGTTGGCAAAACATGATGACAAGGATCACGCAGCACAGCTTGCAGAGCATAATATTGAACCCATTCAACTTGTCTGTGTAAACCTATATCCGTTCCAAGCGACTATTTCCAAACCAGAAGTCACTGTGGAAGATGCTATTGAAAACATCGATATCGGTGGACCGACAATGCTTCGTTCTTCTGCTAAAAACCACGAATATGTGACTGTTATCGTTGATTCAAATGATTATCCTACCGTATTGGCTGAGCTGAAACAAAACGACGGAGTATCAAAAACCACGAATCGCCGTTTGGCTGCAAAAGTCTTCCGCCATACAGCTGCATATGATGCTGTCATTTCGGAGTATATGACTGAGCTTACCGATGAAGAGAATCCTGAATCATTGACTGTTACCTATGAATTGAAACAGTCCCTTCGTTATGGGGAAAATCCACATCAAAAAGCAGCATTCTATAAAAAACCGCTTGGTTCCGTTTTCTCAATTGCTGAAGCGCAGCAATTACATGGAAAAGAGCTTTCATACAACAACATTAATGACGCTGATGCAGCACTTCAAATCGTTAAGGAATTCAATGAGCCGGCTGCTGTTGCTGTTAAACATATGAATCCTTGCGGCGTCGGTGTAGGAGCGACCATTTTAGAAGCGTATGAAAAAGCTTATGAGGCAGATGCTACTTCCATTTTCGGTGGAATCATTGCTTTGAACCGTGAAGTTGATAAAGCGACTGCGGAAAGGCTTCATGAAATTTTCCTTGAAATCATCATTGCTCCTGGATTTACAGATGAAGCAGTGGAAGTATTAACAAGCAAGAAAAACCTTCGTTTATTAACGATCGATTTCGATGCGGCTAAAAAACCTGAGCGTAAATTGACTTCCATTGAAGGCGGATTACTTATTCAAGATCGAGATGCACATAGCTTAAAGGATGCAGAGGTAAAAGTTGCAACGAAACGTGAGCCTACTCCTGAAGAATGGAAAGCCATGGAACTTGGCTGGAAAATCGTAAAGCATGTAAAGTCGAATGCAATAGTGGTTAGTAACGGTCAAATGACCTTAGGTGTTGGCGCAGGTCAAATGAACCGTGTCGGTGCTGCAAAAATTGCTCTGGAACAAGCTGGGGAAAGAGCGACAGGAAGTGCATTGGCATCAGATGCTTTCTTCCCAATGGATGATACTGTAGAAGCGGCAGCAAAAGCGGGCGTCACGGCAATTATTCAGCCTGGTGGATCTGTAAAAGATCAAGATTCAATCAAGAAAGCTGATGAATATGGGATTGCAATGGTATTTACAGGAATTCGTCACTTTAAACATTAATCAAAAATAGAGGTGCGATAATGAATGTACTAGTAATTGGCCGGGGCGGCAGGGAGCATGCCATAGCCCGCAAATTATTTGAAAGTAAACGGGTTGGGACAGTTTTTGCAGCACCTGGAAATCCAGGTATGACAGATGTAGCGACTCTTGTTCCAATTGAAGAAAACAATCATGAGGAATTGGTTGCCTTCGCAAAGAAGAATGCAATTTCATTAACGGTGATTGGGCCCGAAACGCCATTGTTGAATGGACTTGCAGACGACTTTACGGATGCAGGCTTAAAGGTATTTGGCCCTAATGGCCGTGCTGCAGTCATTGAGGGAAGTAAATCCTTTGCTAAAGATTTAATGAAGAACTACAGCATTCCGACAGCGGAATATGAAACATTTTCTGATTATGATTCAGCAAAGGCATATATCGAAAAAATGGGTGCCCCCATTGTCATAAAAGCGGATGGCTTGGCTGCAGGAAAAGGTGTCGTTGTTGCAATGACGATGGAAGAGGCGTTAGACGCCATCCATGATATGTTAGTCGGGGCAAAGTTCGGCGAAGCTTCTGCCAAAGTCGTTATTGAGGAATTTCTCGATGGCGAGGAATTCTCATTGATGGCATTCGTGAATGGGGAAAAAGTGTATCCGATGGTCATTGCTCAAGATCACAAGCGAGTTTTTGATGGAGATCAGGGTCCGAACACAGGTGGAATGGGTGCATACTCACCAGTGCCGCAAATTTCCGATGAAATGATTCAGACTGCAGTCGAAACAATTCTTCAGCCTACAGTAAATGCGATGATTTCGGAAAATCGGCGTTTTACAGGTATATTATATGCCGGGTTGATTGCTACTGAAAAGGGCACAAAAGTCATTGAGTTCAATGCACGTTTTGGCGATCCGGAAACACAAGTTGTTTTACCACGCCTAAAAACCGATTTCGTAGATACGCTTGAAGCGGTTCTTTCTGGGGAGGATTTACAACTTGAATGGCATGAAGAAGCTGTTCTTGGAGTGGTCGTGGCAGCTGATGGATATCCAGGGGATTATAAGAAGGGTTCAATCATTAAAGGCTTGGAAAAGATTGATCCGAATGCCCATGTTTATCATGCTGGAACGGCTAAAAATGATGAGGGGAATTTCATCTCAAACGGCGGACGTGTACTTCTGGTTGCTGCAAAAGGGAATGATTTGGCCTCAGCCCAAGCTGAAGTATATAAAGAGTTGGGGCATATTGAGAAAGACGGCTTATTCTGGCGAACGGATATTGGATACCGTGCAATTTAATGCGATTTTTCATTATAATAAAAAGAAGCTGACTCTAAACGGAGTCAGCTTCTTCTTTAGAAAAAACTTAATATGAATTGGACTCTCTATCCTGTTTTGGTTCATTTTTCATTAAGGTTTGTCCATTTTCCATTGCATCCGTGAGGGGGCAATAGCGGAGAATGCCTTCGCCTATTTTCATTGCAGAAAGCATGACCACAATAATATAAGATTGGTTTTTCCAGGGTTTCTTTACCATTCTAGCCATTGCCCATGTTAGAAAGGTAAAACCACACGTAATTCGCATTAAGGCATTTATTATACTGATATTTTGTTTAAACTTCATATTTTGTCCATCCCTTCACAAAAATTTAACAATATTCTGGATAACGATACTGTTCTAATGAGGTAAGTATGTTACTATGAAATAAAATTGGATTGAAAATGGTTTTTTCATACATCTGTTTCTAAAAAATTATGGGGGAATGTTTATGCTTGAACAGCGCTATAGATGGAAAAATAAACATCTAAGAGAACATATAGATGTGCTGGATGGCAATAGGGCACCACACATTCTGCTTAAAAATACGACTTATTTAAATCAGGCTTTACGAAAATGGGTGAAAGCGAATATATGGATATATGATGATCGCATCATATATGTCGGCGATAAGCTTCCGGATAATATAGACCGCTGTGAAATGGTTGACTGCACAAACCAGTATTTAGTCCCGGGTTATATTGAGCCGCATTCACATCCTTCTCAATTATATAATCCCCTTTCTTTTTCACGTTATGCATCTCATTTTGGGACAACGACATTGATCAATGATAACTTGCCGTTTCTATTGCAGTTGGATAAAAAGAAAGCGTTTTCTCTTTTGAAAGAATTACGCAATATTCCTGTAACGATGTATTGGTGGAGCCGTTTTGACGGACAGACGGAATTGATCGATGAAGATACGGTATTTTCCCATGGGGCAGTTAAATCCTGGCTGGAGCATGATGCCGTATTACAGGGCGGGGAGCTGACAGGATGGCCGAAGCTTCTCGATGGGGATGACATGATGCTGCACTGGATTCAGGAAGCCAAGCGGATGAGGAAGAAAATAGAAGGACACTTTCCAGGTGCTTCAGAGAAGACCTTAGCAAAAATGACCCTGTTCGGCGCCGATTGTGATCATGAGGCAATGACAGGCGATGAAGTCATGGCGCGCTTGCTGCAAGGATATTATGTATCACTAAGACATTCTTCGATCCGGCCTGATCTTCCAAAGATGATAAAGGAAATTCATGAACTGGGCATCGATCATTATGACAAATTCTTTTATACGACAGATGGTTCGCCGCCGTCTTTTTATGAGGGTGGTCTCATAGACTGCTTGATCAAAATAGCGATAGAGCATGGCGTTCCGGTCATCGATGCTTACAATATGGCAACTATCAACATTGCACGATATTATAATATTGAATACCTTCATGGCAATATTGCCACTGGAAGGGTAGCGAACATTAACTTCCTGACCGATGTAAAGGAACCCGCACCGGTTTCAGTAATGGCAAAAGGGAAATGGGTGAAAAGGGATGGTGAAATCATTCCTGATTTACAGGAAATCGAATGGCGTGATTTTGATTTTAAACCACTTGATCTTGATTGGGATCTTAGTTTAAAGGAAGATTTTGAATTTTCCATGCCGTTTGGGATTGAATTGGTCAATAATGTAATTACGAAACCGTACTCCCTTTCCAATGATGTAGGGTATGAAGAGCTGAACTTCGAGGATGATGAATGCTTTTTCATGCTTATTGATCGGGAAGGGAAATGGCGCATCAATACAATATTAAAAGGGTTTGCGGATAAATTGTGTGGCTTTGCTGGCTCTTATACCAATACCGGTGATATCATACTAATCGGTAAAAGGAAAAAGGATATGCATTTGGCATTTAACCGGCTGAAGGAAATTGGCGGTGGAATCATTTTAACGGAACATGGAAAGGTGATCCATGAACTTCCTCTTAAACTAATGGGAGTCATGTCCACCAAAGAGGTTCCTGAATTGATAAAAGAAGAAAATGAATTGAAACATTTGCTGCGTGAGAGGGGATATCGCTTCGATGATCCTGTTTACACCCTTTCATTCTTTTCGACAACCCATCTGCCATATATAAGGCTAACCCAGCGAGGAGTATATGATGTTATGAATAAAACTATACTCTTTCCCACTATAATGCGTTAAAATATAAGAGAAGAAATGGCTAATAATTCAGAGGAGTGGAAAGATGAATTTAAAGAGAGTTCTTTTCATCGTTATTGCTATTTTACTGCTGGCAGGCTGTTCGGCGAAAGAGGATCCTGCATCGGATGACAGTAAGCCAAAAGATCCGGCTGTCATCAAAAATAGAGATGTGAAAAATGAATCTTCCAATGAGTTTCCACTTACAGGTATATCCACCGATGAAGGCAGTGAGCAAAGGGCTGTAGCAGTGATGATTAATAATCATCCGAAAGCACGCCCGCAATCGGGCCTCTCAGAAGCCGATATGGTCTACGAAATGCTCGCAGAAGGTGACATAACCAGATTTTTAGCTATCTTCCAAAGTGAAACGCCAAGCCGAATCGGTCCGATTCGGAGTGCAAGGGACTATTATATCGAATTGGCAAAAGGCCTGGATTGCATCTATGTGTGTCATGGGAATAGCCCCGAGGCAAAAACCATGCTGGACAAAGGGTATATTGATAACTTGAACGGATTATATTATGATGGTACTTTGTTTCATCGTTCGGCAGATAGAAAAGCACCGCACAATTCCTACATCTCTTTTGAGGATATCCAAAAAGGCGTGAAGGAAAAGGGATATGAGATGAATGGTGCACCGGAACCTTATACTTTCCTTTCAAAAGAAGAGGCGGCTGGCCTTCAAGGGGAACAGGCACTGAAAACCGAGATATCCTACGGATCAGACGAGTATGATGTAAAGTATGAATACGACGCCACGGAAGAGAAATATAAACGTTATTCGAATGGTGAGCAAACAGTCGAATATAAATCGAATAAACCTATTTTACTGGATAATATATTGATCATTGAGGCCACTCATCAAGTGATCGACGATAAAGGTCGCCGTAAAATCGACTTGAAAAGTGGTGGAAAAGGTTATTTACTTCAAAAAGGAACAGCGAATGAAGTAGAATGGGTTAATAAGGATGGTCGGATTATACCAGTGAAAAACGATAACGAAGTAGGGTTGATTCCAGGGAAAACTTGGATCAATATTATTCCGAATGAACCTGGTTTAGTAGGAGACGTCTCATTTTGATACCCATGAATTGAGGGGGAGTAACATGCAAATTGATAAGTTAAGAGGAAAAGAAACGGATCAGCTGTTTAAGTCGATCCTTTCCTTGCGTGATTTGGACGAATGTTATCGATTTTTTGATGATTTATGTACAGTTAATGAAATTTCATCGTTAGCACAGCGTCTTGAAGTAGCCCGGATGCTTGAAGAAGGTAAAACCTATCATAAAATCGAAACGGAAACAGGTGCAAGCACGGCTACGATTTCCAGGGTCAAACGCTGCTTGAATTACGGAAATGACGCTTATTCAATGGCTCTTAACCGTATTAAAGAAAACGTTGAGGAAACAACTGAATCTTAATGCATTCGATTTTTTATATGGTGAATCAGAAAAAGCCGAGGAATTCATTTCCCGGCTTTTTATTTTGAGTTTGGCCTTTCTTTTGTCAGCTGTCTTTCTGCCGTATCCGTGTTATATTGGTTTTTAGATTCAGAGGTTTCCATTTGGTAAACATTTTATCGATACTTCTCTTTTTTAATGAAAAATCTTAATGCTATAATGGTGTAATGGGAAGTGTGAATGGAGGATTATTATGTACGATTTTCGCGAGTGGAAACATGTTTTCAAACTCGATCCAAATAAAGAAATAAGTGATGAGGCTCTTGAAAAAGTCTGTGAATCCGGTACGGATGCAATCATGGTCGGGGGAACGGATGGAATCACGCTTGAGAATGTGCTTCATTTAATGGCACGGGTCAGACGATATACCGTCCCATGTGTAATGGAGATTTCTTCTGTTGAAACGGTGACGCCAGGGTTTGATTTATATTTCATTCCAAGTGTCCTGAATAGCACCAACCCGGATTGGATGATGAAACTGCATCAGCAAGCAGTCAAAGAATACGGATACCTTTTGAATTGGGATGAAATTTTCGTTGAAGGGTACTGTATTCTGAATGCCGAGTGTAAGGCTGCTCAATTGACGAAAGCCAATACCCAACTGGATATGGATGATGTGGGAGCATACGCGATGATGGCAGAAAAGATGTTCAACCTGCCGATTTTTTATCTGGAATACAGCGGTGATTATGGCGATATCCAGATGGTGGAAGCAGCCAAAGAGAGCTTGGAGAATACCGTACTTTTCTATGGCGGTGGGATAAAATCAGTTGAACAGGCCAAAGAGATGTCTAAGTTTGCGGATGTCATCGTTGTTGGCAATGTGATTTATGAAGATTTGAAAGCGGCACTTGCAACTGTTACGGCAGTTAATGAAAACATGAAATAAATATAGTATACTAAAACATAAAACGGAAACGAATGTTCGTATAGGTGGTGTGATAATGCAATATTTAGCGGAAAAATTACTAATAGGTTTGAATGAACAGCAACAAAAAGCAGTAAAGTCAACTGATGGCCCACTTTTAATCATGGCTGGGGCAGGAAGTGGAAAGACGCGTGTGCTGACTCACCGAATAGCTTACTTGATGGTCGAGAAGGAAATAGCACCTTGGAATATCCTTGCAATCACGTTCACTAACAAAGCTGCACGTGAAATGAAGGAGAGGATCCGTGCCATACTTGGCGGTGCGTCAGAGGATATCTGGATTTCGACCTTCCACTCGATGTGTGTCCGCATTTTACGAAGAGATATCGATCGTATCGGTTTTAATAGGAACTTTTCGATATTGGATACGACGGATCAGCAATCGGTCATTAAGCAAATCATGAAAGATCGTAATATGGATACAAAGAAATATGATTACCGGGCGATTTTGGGTAGCATCAGTTCAGCAAAAAATGAATTGGTCGGGCCGGAAGAGTACCAGAAGACAGCGTCGGATTACTTTACTAAGGTAACTGCCGATGTATATACGGAATACCAAAAACGGTTGAGGAAAAATTCAGCGCTCGATTTCGATGATTTGATCATGATGACGATTCAATTGTTCCAACTGGTACCGGAAGTACTTGAATACTATCAGCGCAAGTTTCAATACATTCATGTTGATGAGTACCAAGATACGAACAGGGCTCAATATATGCTTGTTAAACTACTTGCTTCACGTTTCCGTAATCTCTGCGTTGTCGGGGATTCTGATCAATCGATTTATCGCTGGCGCGGTGCGGATATTGCGAACATCCTTTCATTTGAAAAAGATTATCCGAATGCCAACATGATTTTCCTTGAACAGAATTACCGCTCGACGAAAAAGATTCTTGCAGCGGCGAATAAGGTCATCGGTAACAATCAAAACCGGAAGCCGAAAAATCTTTGGACCGAGAATGCAGATGGTAATAAGCTATTCTATTACCGTGCAGACAATGAACAAGGGGAAGCGCAATTTGTAGCCGGAAAGATAAATGAGTTAGTTCGGGACGGCAGTAGGAAGTATTCCGATATAGCAATCCTTTACAGAACAAATGCACAATCACGTGTCATGGAGGAAGTTCTGCTTAAATCCAATATAAACTATGCTATAGTCGGGGGCACTAAGTTCTATGACCGTAAAGAGATTAAGGACTTGCTTGCCTATCTTCGCCTTATTGCGAATCCTGACGATGACATCAGTCTCCGCCGTGTAATCAATGTACCAAAACGCGGAATTGGTGCAACTTCAATGGACAAAGTGGCAGATTATGCAGATCAGTATGATGTTTCCATTTATAAAGCACTTGAATCCGTGGAAATGGTAGGGATTAGCGGGAAGGCTACCAAAGCGGCTAGGGAATTCCATACGCTGATCACTAACTATACAAATCAGCAGGAGTACTTATCCGTAACGGAACTGGTGGAGGAAGTCATTAAGAAAACCGGTTATCGTGAGATGCTGCAGGCAGAAAAAACGATTGAATCGCAAAGCCGGCTTGAAAATATAGATGAGTTTTTATCTGTTACGAAAGCATTCGAAAGTAACAGCGAGGACAAATCATTGGTCGGCTTTTTAACTGACCTGGCGTTGGTTGCCGATATAGACCAACTTGATGAGAACTCTGAAGAAGTTACTAATACTGTAACGTTGATGACCCTGCATTCAGCGAAGGGACTTGAATATCCGGTGGTCTTTTTATTGGGCCTTGAAGAAGGGGTTTTCCCTCACAGCCGCTCGCTCATGGATGAAGAGGAGATGGAAGAAGAACGCCGTCTGGCCTATGTGGGAATTACAAGGGCTGAAAATGAGCTATTCATAAGCAATGCCCAAATGCGGACATTGTATGGACGGACCAGTATGAATCCAGTTTCACGTTTCATCAGTGAAATACCAGAGGAACTCCTTGAAGATCTTAAACCAAAACCGGCTCCTAGAGCTAGGCAAACACCTTTCAGTTCTTCGAGAACTGGATCTCCTTCAACAGCTTCCACAAGAAAAGTTCCTGCCTTTGGTAGAGCCGTTTCTGCACCATCCGCAACCGGTGGTGAAGAGATCGGCTGGGCTGTCGGTGACCGTGCATCCCACAAAAAGTGGGGTATAGGAACCGTGGTGAGCGTAAAAGGGGAAGGCGAAGGGAAGGAACTGGATATCGCATTCCCAAGTCCAATCGGTATCAAACGCCTACTGGCTAAATTTGCACCAGTTGAAAAAGCTTAAGCTATTAATATGAATCTTACTGGTAAAGAATAGGGATATCTGACTTTAGACACCGCTCTTCTATAAGAAGTGCGGTGGAGTCTTCTTTAGAAAGGATTGAACGTATGGACTTACAAGCTGCTGAGAAGAAAGTTCTAGAACTGCAAACGTTATTGAACCAATACAGCTACGAATATTATGTGATGGACCAGCCATCAGTACCTGATGCTGAATATGATCGGATACTCCGTGAGCTTATCGAGTATGAGGAGAAATTCCCGGAACTGCAAACGCCTGATTCTCCGACACAACGGGTCGGTGGCGCCATTTTGGATATGTTTGAAAAAGTGGAGCATACCACACCGATGCTTAGTTTAAGCAATGCATTCAATGAAAGTGACTTACGGGATTTCGACAGAAAGGTCAGACAATCTGTAGGTGACGATTTTACCTATGTATGTGAATTGAAAATTGATGGACTTGCCGTCACTCTTCAATATGAGAATGGATATTTCGTAAGAGGGGCAACACGTGGAGATGGAACGATCGGTGAAGATATTACAGCAAACCTGAAAACGATCAAGTCGATTCCATTGAAGATGCGTGAGCCGGTTGCCATAGAAGTACGCGGTGAGGCATTCATGCCAAAAAAATCATTTGAAACTTTAAATAAGGCTAAGGAAGAACGTGGTGAGGAACCATTTGCAAACCCACGGAATGCAGCTGCTGGCTCGTTAAGGCAGCTTGACCCAAAACTTGCTGCGAAACGGAACTTGGATATTTTCCTTTATGCGATTGCCGATTTAGGAGAAACAGGGGTCCAATCCCACAGTGAAGGTCTGGATTTGTTGGATCGATTGGGGTTTAAGACGAATCGGGAAAGAAAAACATGCTTGAATATAGAGGAAGTACTAGCCTATATAGTAGAATGGACAGAACAACGTCCAAACTTAGCCTATGATATTGATGGAATTGTCGTAAAGGTGGATTCCCTTGAACAGCAGGATGAATTAGGTTTTACTGCAAAAAGTCCGCGTTGGGCCATCGCTTATAAATTCCCAGCTGAAGAAGTCATTACAACCCTACGGGATATCGAGCTGAATGTTGGACGTACGGGTGTATTAACCCCAACAGCTGTGTTGGATCCCGTTCGGGTAGCGGGTACGACTGTGCAGCGAGCATCTCTTCATAACGAAGACTTAATCCGTGAAAAGGACATTAGAATCGGAGATCAAGTGGTCGTGAAAAAAGCGGGCGATATCATTCCAGAGGTGGTCAATGTACTGGCAGAACGCCGTACAGGGGAAGAGGTCGAGTTTCAGATGCCGACTGAGTGCCCGGAATGCGGCAGTGAACTTGTTCGGCTGGATGGTGAGGTTGCTTTACGTTGCATCAACCCGAAGTGTCCTGCACAAATACGGGAAGGCTTGATTCACTTTGTATCCCGGACAGCTATGAACATAGACAGTCTTGGTGAAAAAGTGATTAGCTTGTTGTTTAAAGAGGAACTCATACAAGATGTGGCTGATATTTATAAGCTTACATATGATCAACTCATTGCATTGGAACGGATGGGGGATAAATCCGTCAATAAACTCCTTCAAGCAATCGAAGCTTCGAAAAGCAATTCGTTGGAAAAATTACTATTCGGGTTAGGCATTCGCCATGTTGGTTCGAAAGCGGCCAAGACACTTGCACGGGAGTTCGTGACGATGGAAGCCTTAAGCAAGGCGAGTCGTGAAGAATTAACATCCATTAATGAAATAGGGGATAAGATGGCCGATTCCATCGTAGCTTATTTTGAATTGGAAGAGGTCCATGCGCTATTGAACGAGTTGGAAGCAGCCGGTGTGAATCTTACTTTTAAAGGGCCAAGAGCTGTTCCTATTGAAGATATCGATTCCGCTTTTGCAGGTAAAACAGTCGTTTTAACGGGTAAATTGCATCAGCTAACACGTAATGAAGCAAAAGAAAAATTAGAGGCGCTAGGAGCTAACGTTGCTGGAAGTGTCAGCAAGAAAACCGATTTGGTCGTAGCTGGCGAAGATGCCGGTTCCAAACTGGAAAAAGCGGAAAGCCTAGGCATCATGGTATGGGATGAAGAGAGACTGATTGAGGAACTAAAAAAATAAGAGGTGTAGATATGAAGAAACACTCTATTTTGGGGATGATTCTTATACTGCTTCTTGCTGGATGTGCGCCTAGTTTTGAGGATAAGCAAGAGGTAGTTCAAGACTCCAAAGACAAAAAAGAGACGGCAATTATTCCGAAGTATAAAATTTCGGATGAATATTATCAAACGATCCTACCGTTTGAACCATCAAAAGCACGCGGTTTGGTCGTATCTAATTTAAATACCCGATATGATATTGAAGAATTCGAAAATGGATTGATGCGGTTGGCCCAAACCCAATTCGACCCGGAAGATTACCTGTTTCAAGAGGGGCAAATGCTTGATAGTGCAAAGATATCTTCCTGGCTGAACAGAAAGTATACCAAAAGTCAGTTGAAAGAAAAGGGTATGGATGCCTCAAAGAACGTTGGCTTGAATCCGGTTGACCCAGGTAAAGGTGACATTGATAAGCGAAATGAAGAAAATCCAATCTATCTTGCCCATATTCTAGAACATAATTACTTAGTCAAAACAAAAGATAATTCAGTGAGTCTAGGCGGGGTTGTAATAGGTCTTGCGCTGAATTCAGTGCATTACTATCAAAAAGAGGCATACGGTGCCACCTATGAACAGAAAATCGATAGTAAAAAGCTAAAGCAAGAAGGGGAGAAAATTGCTGCAGAAGTCTTAAAAAGACTGCGTAAAATGGACAAGCTGAAAAATGTCCCGATTACGATTGCCTTATTCGAGCAAAAGGAAAAGTCTTCAGTAGTCCCTGGGAATTTCATTGCCTATACCAACATTGATAAGAACTCTGACAATATTGGAAAATGGACAAACTTGGACGAAAAGTATTTCCTATTTCCTTCTGCTAGTGCAGAAAAAAAATATCGTGATGACGTCAAGACTTTCACGAACTTTAAAGAAGATGTCGAAGAATATTTCCCTAACTTTAACGGAGTCATCGGAAGGGCGTTCTATATGGATGATCAATTACAAAGTCTGAACATCGATATCCCTATTCAATTTTATGGGAACTCGGAAGCGATTGGTTTTACCCAATATGTTGCTGGGCTTGTAATGGAACGTTTCCCTAAATATATTGCCGTACAAGTATCCATTACCTCCGTAAATGGACCTGAAGCGCTCATTGTCCGTGAAGCAAATCAGGACGAACCAACCGTGCATATATATGAATGAAAAAAGATGAAGCTTAACGGCTTCATCTTTTTTTGCGGCAATCTCTGAAATCCACTCTTTCATTTAATTCCGGGAGGCGAATTTCAAAATAACCTTTAGCAAGGAACATAATAATAGTAAGTAAACCCTTCCATTTTAGGAAGCGAATACTTGAAAAAAGGAGAGCATTTGTCGAATTTTAAAGGTCTTCTTGTCATTTTCCCGGAAATTCCGGCAACTTCCCCATATTTCCCGGAAAATATCGCTTTTTCCTTGTGAAATAATTGAATTTCGACATTGTATCTCTTGTTGCTTTACTGTGTAATAGTTTGATATGATTTAAACGATGATTTTATGGAGAAAAGCGACGAATTTCAGTCGATTTGGATATTTTTTCGGAGGTGAAGAGAATGTCACGTATTTCTATGGAACAAGTTAAACACGTTGCCCATTTGGCTCGTTTGGCAATTACGGAAGAGGAAGCACAACAGTTTCAACATCAGCTTGACCAAATGATTTCATTTGCGGAGCAGTTGAATGAGCTTGATACGGATCAAGTAGACCCGACTTCTCACGTTTTGGATATGAAAAATGTAATGCGCGAAGATATTGCAAAACCAGGATTGCCAGTAGAAGAAGTAGTTAAAAATGCACCGGATAGCAAAGAAGGATATATCCGTGTACCATCTATAATTGAATAAGGAGGGACAATGATGTCGTTGTTCGAACAAAAGGTTTCTGAGCTTCATGAACGCTTACATAAGAAAGAGATCAGTGTCACTGATCTTGTTAACGAATCGTATGAGCGAATTGGACAGGTAGAGGACAAGGTAAAGGCATTTTTGACACTTGATGAAGAAAACGCCCGCAAGCAAGCAAGACGATTGGATGAACAATTGGTAAAAGGTGAGAACAAAGGCGCTTTGTTTGGTCTGCCAATCGGAGTGAAAGATAATATTGTCACTAAAAATTTACGGACGACTTGCGCGAGTAAAATCTTGGAGAACTTTGATCCGATTTATGATGCAACCGCCGTTCAAAAGTTGCAGCAGGCAGAAACGGTTACGATCGGGAAATTGAATATGGATGAATTTGCAATGGGTTCTTCTAATGAGAACTCCGCATTTCAGGCGACACGCAATCCCTGGAATACGGATTATGTACCAGGCGGTTCTTCGGGTGGTTCAGCTGCCTCTGTCGCTTCCGGTGAAGTCCTATTCTCTTTAGGTTCCGATACGGGTGGATCAATCCGCCAACCAGCGGCATATTGTGGAGTTGTCGGCTTAAAACCTACATATGGACGGGTTTCCCGATTCGGACTTGTGGCTTTTGCTTCTTCTCTTGACCAAATTGGACCGGTTACAAGAACGGTCGAAGATAACGCCTATTTGCTTGAAGCGATTTCAGGTGTAGATCCAATGGATTCGACCTCTGCTAATATTGACGTACCGAATTTTGTTAATTCATTAACAGGCGATGTAAGAGGATTGAAAATAGCGGTACCTAAAGAATATCTTGGTGAAGGCGTTGGCGAAGAAGCACGTAATTCCGTACTTGAAGCATTAAAGGTATTAGAAGGACTTGGGGCTGAATGGGAAGAGGTTTCCTTGCCACATTCCAAATATGCTTTAGCTGCATATTATCTGCTTTCTTCATCTGAAGCTTCAGCTAACCTTTCACGTTTTGATGGAGTGCGTTTCGGCCATCGTACAGATAATGCAGAAACTCTTATAGAAATGTATAAGCAAACTCGTGCAGAAGGATTCGGTGACGAAGTGAAACGCCGTATCATGCTTGGAACTTTCTCCTTAAGTTCCGGATATTATGATGCATATTATAAAAAGGCTCAAAAAGTACGTACTTTAATCAAAAAAGACTTTGAAGATGTCTTTGAAAAATATGATGTCATCGTTGGGCCGACGACACCTACGCCTGCATTTAAAATTGGTGAAAAAGTCGACGATCCATTAACGATGTATGCGAATGATATCCTAACGATTCCAGTCAATCTTGCTGGCGTACCGGGTATATCCGTGCCATGTGGATTCGCAGCGAATGGGCTTCCGCTTGGACTGCAAATGATTGGAAAGCATTTTGATGAAAGTACGATTTACCGCGCGGCTCACGCATTTGAGCAAGCAACAGATTTTCATAAACAATTTCCTAAGCTGTAAGGGGTGAAAAAAATGGACTTTGAAACGGTAATTGGTCTAGAAGTACACGTAGAATTAAAAACGGATTCTAAAATTTTCTCAGCGAGCCCGAATCATTTTGGTGCCGCTCCAAATAGTAACACGACTGTAATTGACCTAGGCTACCCAGGCGTATTGCCTGTCGTCAATAAAAAGGCTGTTGATTTTGCAATGAAGGCTGCAATTGCTCTGAATTGCGAAGTGGCGGAAATTACGAAATTCGACCGAAAAAACTATTTTTACCCGGACAATCCTAAAGCATACCAAATTTCACAGTTCGATCAACCGATCGGTGAGCATGGTTGGATTGAAATTGAAGTCGATGGCAAGAAAAAGAAAATCGGTATTACCCGCATTCATATGGAAGAGGATGCTGGAAAGCTGACACATAAAGGGAACTATTCACTTTGTGATTATAACCGCCAAGGTACCCCTCTTGTTGAAATCGTATCCGAACCGGATATCACTTCCCCTGAAGAAGCATATGCTTATTTGGAAAAGTTGAAATCCATCATTCAATACACAGGCGTTTCCGATTGTAAAATGGAAGAAGGCTCACTTCGCTGTGATGCTAATATTTCCTTGAAACCTGTCGGGCAAAAAGAATTCGGAACGAAAACTGAATTGAAAAACTTGAACTCATTCAACTTCGTCCGCAAAGGATTGGAGCATGAAGAGATCCGACAAGCGGAAATCTTGAATGAAGGCGGGATAATCGAACAGGAGACCCGCCGGTTTGACGATGCTACAGGCAGAACGGTACTAATGCGAATTAAGGAAGGTTCCGATGATTACCGTTACTTCCCGGAGCCAGACTTATTGACAATCCATATCGATGAAGAATGGAAAGCACGCATTGCTGCTGAGATTCCAGAACTTCCGGATGCCCGGAAAAAACGTTATGTCGAGGAATTTGGCTTACCGGAATATGATGCCGCCGTTTTAACGGTAACGAAAGAAAGTGCTGATTTCTTTGAAGCGACAGTAGCTTCAGGAGCGGATGCAAAACTAGCATCAAATTGGATCATGGGTGAGGTTTCTGCTTTCTTGAATGCAGAAGGAAAAGAGCTGCATGATGTCAAATTGACTGCTGAATCGTTGGCAGGAATGATTAAGCTGATTGAAGATGGTACAATTTCTTCTAAAATCGCTAAAAAAGTTTTCAAAGAATTGATTGAAAACGGTGGGGACGCTGAAACGATCGTCAAGGAGAAGGGACTAGTCCAAATTTCCGATGAAGGCGCGTTGCGTACGGCTGTTGAAGAAGCGTTGAATAATAACCCGCAATCAATTGAAGATTTTAAAGCCGGGAAACAAAAAGCAATCGGCTTCCTTGTCGGGCAAATTATGAAAGCGACAAAAGGACAGGCTAATCCACAGCTTGTTAATAAAATTTTGGTTGAAGAAATCAATAAACGTTAATATTGACCGTATCACTTTTTTAAGGTGGTACGGTTTTCTCATGATTAAGGAAAGCAAAAATGAGAAAAATAATCGGAATTTCAAGCGGGAAAAAAATTTTGATTTTTTCGGAGTTATCTGTAGGGGTAACTCCTTTTTGTGTCGTCTATTACATGGATGCTTAGCAGGAAAGGAGGAAGAGAAGTGACGGATGAGTTAGTTGAGAAGGTCAGGGCTGGGAATGATCATGCATTCCGGTTGTTGATTGAAACGTATAAACAGACGATTTATAGAACCGTCTATTCCGTCTTAAGAAATCAAAAGGATGCAGAAGATGTTACCCAGGAAGTCTTTATCAAAATCTATACTTCTCTTCCTCAATATAACAATCAAGGGTTCAAAACTTGGATTACCCGTATTGCGGTCAATCATGCAATAGATCTAAAGCGAAAAAGGGTACGTCAAAAGGAAGAACCGCATGAGGAACGTTCATCGGAAGCTAATTTGGGCTTAACTGATGATGTCGAGGCAGTATACTTTCGGAATGAAAGGCGAAAGCAAGTATTACGGAAGCTGAATGACCTTCCGGAGGGGTATCGGGACGTTGTATATGGCTATTACATAAAGGAAAAGACATTCAAGCAAATTGCGGAGGAACAGCAGATTCAAGTTAAATCCGTGGAGGTAAAGCTATATCGGGCAAGAAATTGGATGAGAAAACATTGGAAAGAGGAGGATTTTTCATGAATCATGTTCCTGAAACAGGATGGGTTGCATATTTGGCAGATGAAATACCAGAGTCTCTAAAAATAGAATATGAAAATCATCTATACTCCTGTGACAAGTGTTTGTCCGCCTATTTGGAGGCAATGGAAAAAGAAGAATCCAGTCTGGAAATTGAAGGATTTGATATTGCCGGTCCTGTCATGGACTCGATTAGCCGATTGAAAGGCGGGTATGTTGAAGAGGATAAGCAACTCCGAAAAGAGAATTCACTCCGGACGATCACAAGACATTACCTGATTGCGGCCGGGTTTACGATCCTATTAATGGCAGGTGGAGTATTTCAATCATTTACAGAATACGTGGATTCTATGGAATCCAGAAGTGTAAAGGAAACTCAGTCCTTAACCGATGGGATTATTGATAAAACATTTAATTGGATGGACTCTATTGAAAAGAAAAATAAGGAGGGGTTTAGGAATGAATAAAAGTCCAGTAATAGCTTTTTTATTATCGTTTCTGCCAGGTTTCGGACATTTTTACCTGGGAAGGAAATATAAAGGGTTATTTTATTTTCTTGCTACGGCCGGATTGGGGCTTGGAGGTCTTTTTCTTTCATTGATCAGTCATGCGGATGCATTTCTAGCTTTATCCATTATTGGAATGGTGTTTTATTTCATAAGTATATTTGATTTGGTGGTCACCTCACTAATGAACCCCAAAAATGAAGCGGACTTAGAGGGAATGGTAGAACAGCCGGAAGCGGAAAGATTCTATGTAATCATCCTTTCATTTGTTCCAGGATTAGGGCATTTTCAACTGGGCCTCATGAATCGGGGACTCATTTTTCTAATCGGCTTTTTAGGCATGGGCACTATGGTGATATTCATCAGTGTGATGACACAAATGGAAGGTTTGTTAATATTCATGGCTCTTTTGCCTGTTATCTGGATTTACAGCTTTTTTGATTCGGTTCAACAGCTGAATAAAAAGCAAAGAGGTGAGAAGCTTATTGATCGGTCCGTTTTGGAAGATTTCGAAGAGAGACGGGAATCCGGGAAGAAGAGTAAATCGGTCGCGACTTTATTCGCTATATTCCCTGGTGCGGGTCACTTATATTTGGGGCTGCAAAAACGGGGGATACAATTGATGGCCGGTTTTTTATTCGCCATTTACATACTGGATTTACTCCGTTTAGGTTTCTTCTTTTTCCTTATACCGATCATCTGGTTTTATAGTTTTTTTGATGGATTGCAAAAAGCCTCGAAAATGGAGGAGGGTCCTGTTGAAGATACGCCCATCATTTCGGGAATCGTAAATCACCAAAAATGGGTAGGGTTTGGGTTGGTGGGACTTGGAATCTATTTTTTTGCTAGTAATATAATCGTCCCGGCCCTTGCCCCTCATTTAGATGAATGGATTGGGAGAAACCTGGAATATTGGTTCAAAGATTATTTTCAAAAAGGACTGGTATGCATCCTTCTAATAGGTGGGGGAATCAAATTGCTGTCGGGAAGTAAAAAAGGGAGAGTTAAGGAGGGGACAAAATGAGAACATGGAGAGTCGGAACGATTTCAATGGGAATCTCTCTGGTTAGTCTAGGTTTGGTTTTACTGGTTTCTCAAATTGCGGATATGAATTTGACGACGATTTTGCTATCTTGGTGGCCGTTGCTGTTCATTATCTTGGGTATGGAGATTCTCTTCTATATTTATTTTTCCAGAAAAGAAAGTTCCTTTGTAAAGTATGATATTCTTAGTGTTTTTTTTGTGGGGCTGCTTGGAACGACGGGGATTGCTTTAATTCTGCTAACATCAAGCGGATTGATGGATCAAGTTAGGGCAGCCGTGAATAGTGAAGAAAAAACGGTCAATTTGCCTGGTTTCAATGAAAAGGCCGGGAAAGACATAGAGAGAGTTGTCCTGGATACCGGCTCATACCCATTGACGATCGAAAGTGGTGCGGATGAGGAAGTTTCCATTTTTGGAACTTATGATGAGCGGGTAATGGAAGATGGTGATTCTTTGTTGAAGAAAGCGGAAGACTATTTAATGATTGAGAGAAATGGTGATACGCTTTATATAAGCTTCAAGGATTTGCCGAAAAAAAATGGATTTTTGGACAATGGTACAATGAATCTTAAGGCCACTCTTATAATTCCTGCTGACTTGGCAGCAGAGATAGACGGACAAAGTACCGATCTTGTGGTGAAGCCTAGAAGGCTTTTGAATGATTGGAATGTGAAGGATAGCGGGAATCTTAGCGTATGCCTACAGGGCAATAGTGATATCAAGATAGATGCTAGAGGGGTTGAGGAACTTGAAGGACCTGAGGATATCTGGAAGGTGACGGAAGTGAATGAAGAAGAAACAGGTGAAGAAGGCATTGTAAAAAAGAATGGGATATTCAATACTGGAAAAGGGAAGCATACTTTGACGGTCACCGATACATTTAACGTAAATGTTCAATATCAATGATTGAAATCATTTACTAGAATAAAATTGTAAAAAGCATTATAATTTCCCTGATAAGATTTCTAGTAAAGTGGATATAAAGATATGGACCGAAAAAGCGGTCCTCTTTTTTTCGAATATTGCTTTTCATGTAATGAAGGATTAAGATGTAAATTATGGAATTAATATGTATAAGGATGATGGGAAATGAAGAGAGCAAGGTTGATTTACAACCCGACTTCGGGCCGGGAAGCCATTAAGAAGAGCCTGCCAGGTGTGCTAGCAAAACTTGAAGAAGCTGGTTATGAAGCTTCTGCACATGCGACTACCGGTGCTGGGGATGCGACGAAAGCGGCTAAAATTGCGATTGAACGAGGCTATGATATTGTCATTGCAGCAGGAGGCGACGGAACGATTTATGAGGTTGTTAATGGACTGGCCACTGCAGAGAAACGTCCGAAACTAGGAATCATTCCGACGGGAACGACAAATGATTTCGCGCGGGCACTGCATTTACCGAAGTCAATCGAAGGGGCAGCCGAAATTATTGCCGGAGGGCATACGATGCCGATCGATATTGGTAAAATGAACGATAGGTACTTCATCAATATTGCTGGTGGGGGCCGATTGACTGAATTGACTTACGACGTGCCGATCAAGCTGAAAACCATGCTTGGGCAGCTAGCGTACTATATTAAAGGAATTGAAATGCTTCCTTCAATTAAACCGACGGAAGTCTCAATTGAATATGATGGAAAGCTTTTTGAAGGAGAGATCATGCTTTTCTTGGTGGCTAACACGAATTCGGTCGGCGGCTTCGAGAAACTGGCTCCTGACGCCTCTCTGAATGATGGTATGTTCACGTTGCTCATTTTAAAAAAGGCCAACCTTGCTGATATTGTGCGTGTCGCAACATTGGCAATGCGCGGTGAACATATCCATGATAAAAACGTCATTTATGAAAAAGCCAATCGAATTAAAGTACAGGCCAAAAAGGACATGATGCTTAATTTGGATGGGGAATTTGGCGGGATGGCCCCAGCTGAATTCGTAAATCAGTACCGCCATTTTGATGTATTCATCCCACAAGGAATACTGCCGGACGATCCGGCAAAATAGGGTGAAAAGGCCACTGAATCTGGTGGCCTTTTCAACTTTAATTAAGCAAGGAGAATGTGAGAACATGTATATCAGGAAAGCGACACCGGAAGATGCGGACAAGGCAGCAATATTGACCCGGTTAGCGATTAAAGAAATTGCAGAGGTATTGACAGGTGAAACGGAAGAAGAAAGAATACTTTACGTTCTTGCCGATTTGTTCAGGAAAAGCGGAAATCGGATTAGCTATGAAAATACGTTCGTAAGTGAACATGATGGACAAGTATCGGGATTGATCATTGCCTACCATGGCAAGGATGCCGAGAGCTTGGATGAACCGATAGTGAAACGATTAAGGACGAAAATGAAAGATCCAAGCGTTACGCTTGATAAGGAAGCAGAAATGAAAGACTTTTATTTGGATACATTATGCGTTGACCCGAATTTTCAAGGAAAAGGGATTGGTAGTACACTGATTCAATATGTTGAGGGGTACGCTAAACAGAAGGGGTATCCAAGGGTTTCTTTAGTCGTTGAAAATGAAAATGAAGGGGCGAATCGTCTCTATAGCAGATTAGGATATAAAGAAATGAAAACCATTACGATTAGCGGCCATGAATTTGGCTATATGGTAAAAGAAATAGAAGAACCTCCTGTTTAACAGGGGGTCCTTTTTCGGTGTTTTTTAAAATTGGCGCTTGTTGCAACTACATTTGCTGGCCATTCATGGCGGCCCAATCGGCGTAAACTCCGGTACCATTACAGCCTGGACAGTCGTGTATATCGGAAAAATGATATTCCGTCGGTACGAAGGAGCTGTATCCTCGTCCGTAACAATCCGGACAGAAGCCTTTTTCCTCCATGCTTGCTCGATGTTTTTCTAGCCTTGTAGCGTTCCAGGCTGATATAGAGTTAAATAAACTCATTTCCTCACCTCGTTTATTTTTCCTTATTTTTCTTTTTTTGTTGAACTTTTATACATGGAACTATGAAAAATCGTAATTCCTTCCCCTATATTTTTATGAAAACTAAGGTAAATTGGTGAGTGGTTTTGTGGCAAGGGCTCGATTGTGGTAAAATACAGGCTAGCATAAAAAAGAAAAGAGAAGATGATATGAAAAAAACAGCACCTGTTGCTAAAAACGATATTATAGAGGTTTTATTTGAAGATTTAACACACGAAGGAGCTGGAGTGGCTAAAGTCGATGGCTATCCTATCTTTGTTCAGAACGCCCTTCCTGGTGAAAAGGCAAAAATTAAAGTGATGAAGGCTAATAAAGGTTATGGCTTCGGACGCTTAATGGAGATTATAGAAAATAGTCCATACCGGGTTGAGGTCACTACTGAAGACTTCCATAAATACGGTGGATGTCAGCTGCAACATATGAGCTATGAAGGACAGTTGGAATTCAAGGAAAAGCAAGTACGTGATGTGATGACACGCATCGGGAAACTTGAGGATGTGAAGGTTCACCCAATCATCGGGATGGAGAATCCAACTCATTATCGCAATAAAGCTCAAGTGCCTGTTGGTGAAAAGGATGGCAGGCTAATAGCTGGATTCTTCAAACCGCGGACACATGAAATTGTTGAAACGAAAGAAAGCATTATCCAAAATCAAGCGATCAGTGAAGCCGTTCAAGTTGTTAAAGAGATTTTCAGTAAACTTGGTATCCCTGCTTATAATGAGGAGGCACATAAAGGTGTATTGCGGCACATCATGGCCCGTTATGGCAAGCAAACAGGGGAATTGATGATTGTTCTTGTTACAAGAACAAATAGTATCCCTTTCATCGAAACTATCGTAAAGGAAGTCGTTGAACGTCTTCCACAAGTGAAATCCATCGTTCAAAATGTGAATTCCAAGAAAACGAATGTTATCTTAGGCGATAAAATGACTTTATTGTGGGGCGACGAAGTGATCCATGATATGATCGGTGATGTTAAATTTGCGATTTCAGCAAAATCATTTTACCAAATCAATCCAGATCAAACGAAAGTCCTTTATGATAAAGCCCTTGACTATGCAGGGCTAACGGGTGAAGAGACGGTGATAGATGCCTATTGCGGCATAGGAACCATTTCTTTATTCTTAGCTAAAAAAGCGAAAAAAGTAATCGGTGTCGAAGTAGTGGAAGAAGCGATAGAAGACGCACGCCGCAACGCTGAATTGAATGAAATCTCAAATGCCGAATTCATTGTCGGCGATGCAGGCAACGTTATTGCTGAATGGTATCAAAAGGGCAACACTGCTGATGTCATCGTAGTGGATCCTCCTCGCAAAGGTTGTGAAGAATCCCTTCTAAATACGATCATCGAGATGAAACCGAATAAAGTCGTATACGTGTCATGCAACCCAGGCACTTTGGCTCGTGATCTTCATATCTTGGAAGAAGGCGGATATAAAGCAATCGATATCCAACCTGTTGATATGTTCCCAATGACGACACATGTTGAAAATGTAGTGTTATTAGAGTTGAAATAATGAGAAAGAGTCCGGTCACTCATGACCGGGCTCCTTTTTATAGTGGAGGATATGGTTTTTTTTTACATGTATATTCTTGACTCCCTAACTTGGACATATATTAGGATTATCAAAAGGGCGGCAGGTGATTTTATTAATTTTCAAAAAGCGGTGGCTGTAAGTGTTGGAAGCTTTATGATGGGTATTGGAATCAATGGTTTTTTAGTTCCTCATCATTTAATAGATGGCGGAGTTATTGGAATTGCACTCATCCTTCATTATTTCTATGGTTTTCAAACGGGGATATCGATGTTGATCCTTAGCATTCCCCTATTTTTATATGCCTGGCATTATGAACGGCCCTTTTTCTACAGCAGCATTCACGGATTATTATTGACATCCCTTTTTATGGATTGGCTCAATCCATTGAAAAAGGTCTTTTCCATTTCGATACTAGCTAGCTCTTTGATTGGCGGTGCCATCATCGGGGTGGCCATAGGGCTCATGCTTCGATATGAGACTAGCAGCGGAGGAACGGATATGTTAGCCAAAATCATTTCCAAATCTACCTCTATAAACATTGCTTTAGCCATTATCCTCATAGATACATTAATCATTTCCGCCGCCGCCTTCACCTTAGATATAGAAATTTTCCTTTTTTCATGTGTGACGATCTTCACCATTGGGCTAATCACCTCTCTTATGAAAGTGAGGAAATCAATACGGTAATCAGTTTCTTAAAATATGGGCTACGTTATCTATTGCCTTTTGCAGTTTTTCGCTATTTTTGCTATACATCTCTTTAGCTTCGTTTGATTCAGTTCCTAGGGCAAATAATTCTAAGTCTGCTTGGCATTTTTTCAAGGTTGCGAGCATTAAAGGTTTTTCTAGAGGAGATGGCACTTTAATTTTATCATCAAAAAGGTCCACGTTTAATTCTCCATTAGAGTTTGCTTGTCCGAGAAAGACATTCTCGATGGTTACACCTAACTTATCCAGTTCAGTTTTCAGCCAATTTCGGTTTAGGCCAATCGTGGATAGGGGTTCATCTAGAATTTGACCATCCATTATAACAGTCTGAGCCTCCTTGACAGAAGCAACTGTCATTTTTAAATCTTTTGCCGTTAGAGGTTGGTCTTCTTTCTTTAACAGTACGGAAAAATCACCGTTAGCCTCTAATAAGGCAAACTCGACTGTTGATATATCAAAGACATCCTTACTTCGGAGTAACCACAATAATTCATCGGTTGTATACTTTTCCTTTTTTAAATTGTCCTCCATGACTTTTCCATCTTTAATAAAAATTGTTGCTTTCCCTTCGACTAAATCACGAACAATTTTGCTTTTCATGGAAAGTAATCCTGCAATGAAAGGAGCAAATGCAAAAACGAGAATGGAAAGAACACCGTGAACAATATTTCCTTCAACCTTTGTGGCTAACTCTGCGCCAACGTTCCCGATGGTTATGCCAGTGACGTACTCAAAAAAGGAAAGCTGAGATATTTGTTTTTTACCTAACCATTTTGTGATTAAAAAAAGAACAATTAAGAAAAATAGTGACCGTAAAACGATTTCTAACCATTCAGGCATTACTTAGCACCCCCTGCAATTCATAGGTATTTAAAACCCCTTATATTGTGGTTCTTCCCGTTCTAACTCACCCACTCGCTTTTGTACATCCTTCAGTATTTCATTCACCACCAGCATCGTTTCATGCAAGGTGCGTTTAGATTCATCATCTTGAGTCCGGAGTGCTAGGCTGGATAAGCCTGCCTCAACTCCTTTTAGGCTAGAGACACATTGTTTTACATCAGAAGCTATCGTCATGGAGCATCCTCCTTATCCTTTAGGTCTAAAAATAATGGCTCCGATCATACCAAAAATGATGGCAGCTGATATCCCGGCACTGGTTACTTCGAACATGCCAGATACAACACCGATCAAGCCATGCTTTTCCGCTTCGGCTAACGCTCCGTGTACAAGGGAATTTCCAAAACTGGTAATGGGCACCGTCGCTCCTGCACCCGCAAAATCAATGAAAGGTTCATATAATCCAAAACCATCCAAAAGCGCTCCCGTAACAACAAAAGTACATAAAGTATGGGCAGGCGTGAGTTTAAATACATCAAACATTATCTGCCCGATTACACAAATGGAGCCCCCGACTACAAAAGCCCAAAAGTAAATCATAATTGTGGTTCACCGCCATATTCAATTGATACGGCATGGGCAATGCATGGAATCGTCTCACTTTGTTGAAAGGAAAGGGGAGATAACAAGGCACCGGTAGCCACGACGAGCATTCGTTTTATTTCACCCTTTTTCATGCGATTTAATAAATGACCATACACAACGGTTGCGGAACATCCAGGTCCGCTCGCTCCAGATAGGACCGGTTGATCATTCTTGTATATCATTAAACCGCAATCTTTATATTGATTTTCCTCAATGGGAGTTCCATGTTTTTTAAATAATTCCAATGAAACTTCATGTCCAATTTTTCCTAAATCCCCCGTCACTATTAAATCATAATAAGATGGGGAGAGGTTCCGTTCTCTTAAATGGGCTTCAATCGTATCCACAGCGGCCGGGGCCATGGCACCTCCCATATTGAAAGGATCAGTCAATCCCATGTCGATGACACGGCCTATCGTAGCTGAAGTGACTCTTGGGCCTTCCCCGGCACTGCTTAATAAAGCCACACCTGCCCCCGTAACGGTCCATTGGGCTGTTGGAGGTTTTTGCCCACCGTATTCAGTTGGGTAGCGAAATTGCTTTTCAACTGCTGTGTTATGACTTGATGCTCCTGTCAATAAGTAATCTGCCCCTTTGGTATTGACAAGGTATGCTCCGAGAGCCAGTCCTTCCATAGAGGTTGAGCAAGCTCCAAATAAGCCGAGATAAGGTGTTCCCAATGTTCGACAGGCAAAACTCGTAGGGGTTATTTGATTGATAAGGTCGCCTCCGAGGAAAAATTGGATTTGTTCCTTTTGAAGACCCGCCTTTTCGATTGCTTTTGTACTCGCTTCTTCTATGAGGACTTTGTGAGCCTTTTCATAGGAATCTTGATTTAGCCATAAATCCGAATGAAGTAGATCGAAATCATCAGCAAGCAAACCGTTTGCTTCAAATGGACCACCAACGGTTCCGGTTGAGATGATGACAGGCTTTTGATCAAACACCCATGTGCGATGTCCCGTAAGCATTATAAACCACCCCATTGTATGAGTATTGTTTTTATCATTGCTACGATAAAAGCGGAAAATACACCGAATAAGATAACGGATCCAGCCAATTTGAACATATTGCCGCCGACTCCTAAAACGAAACCTTCCGTCCGGTGTTCAATCGCTGCCGATATAACGGCATTACCGAATCCCGTAAGCGGCACAGCAGAACCAGCACCGCCAAATTGGGCGATTCTGTCATACACCCCAAATCCGGTGAGAAGCATGGCGACGAAAATTAATGTGCCTGCAGTTGGGTTTCCAGCTGTCTGGTCCGTGAAGTCAAAGTAATGGATATAAAAGTTCGAAATGACCTGTCCGATCAGGCAAATTATACCGCCAGTCATAAATGCTTTTACGCAATTCAGTAGTATTGGCCTTTTGGTTTCCAGTTGGTTTTGAAGTTGCTGATATTCCTGTTGGACAGGTGTCAGTTTTTTCTTTTTATTATTTGACATCCTCGTATCACTTCTTTCATTTGTTACGTTTTTTCATTCAATAAGGCTTTTATCCTTTTGAATTCCCTATTTAAGGAGTCCATTTTAGTATGGTCTTTCTCAAGTTCCTGCTCCAGCTGCTCCAGTTCTATAAACATCTTTTGATCTGTCGAGATCAGGATTTTATAATCAGGAAACATGTCTTCCAGTTCTGTTTGCGATTTCTTTTCAATCTTTTTTAAGCGTAGTCGATCGAAGTTTTCCACTTTAATGGCCACTAGCAGTTCCTTATTGGAATTCACGGCTTTTACATCCGCGACTTCGTCCTGGTTCATTAGCTTATTTTTAGCTTGATTGGCTGCCGTTTGGTCAATTGGCTTGTTGGTATGTACTTTGGATATATTCAAGTCCCGATCCTTATTACTATCTTTTTGACTGGAATTTGCCGAACATCCTGTCATAAGCAAAACGATTAATATGAAAAAAAAAGGAATGAAACAGTTTAGCTTGTATGGCAAGGTACCGTCTCCTTATAGATGGATTAAAGATATAAAAAAGGTTGGTTGCCTCAACCAACCTTTTTATATCATTTCTTATTGCTTATATTGTGGTTCTTCTTGCTCAATCTGATCAATTCGGGGAGAAACGCTGTCAACAATCGATTGTGTTTGTTGAGCAGCTTGTTGATAAAGTTGTTTTGCTTGCTCGTTGTCTGTTGAAAGGGCAAAGGTCTCAAAGCTTGCTTGAGCACTTTTTAGTCCAGCTAAAGTCGTCTTAACATTACTAATTACTGTCATGGTGTCACCTCCTTGGTTTTCCACTGCCTTTTTAGAGTAAGGAAAAAATGATTAAATATACCTTCCAAATTTCTCAGGGTTTTTTTAATACCTTCTTTTCATTAATCAAACGTTTGATTAATGAAAAGAAGGCATATGGGGTACGATAGCGGTAGGTTTTTTCTCTACTGAAAATGGATTGTTTACAGGAGGGAGATGGCATTTGCTCGGAGTTCAATCATTTGGATTAGTGGTGCTGTGCATATGGGGCTTTTCATTGACAAGGTTTCATCTTTAAAGTTGTAAATGTTTGGGTGCCTATAAGATCAACTGTTGAAGAAGAAGAAACATACCTCACCGGAGTTCATCAAGGTGGATGGCTACTTTGAGCAGGACGAAGAATTGACAAGGTAAGGTCTATAATTATATTAATGGTAGAATCAATTAAGAGGTGAATTTTAAATGGGAGCATGTAATCTTAACCATTCGCAGCAAGATGTCAGGCAGAAATTTGAGAGTCAAAAGGCATTTTTACCAACCGCATTGAGTCAAGCAATAGATTGTTATCTGGAAAAAGGGAATTCACAGGAAACATTGAATGAACTTTTTCATCTATTGAAGAAGTATGACTTGTCTACTCAAGAGGAACAGGAATCAAGAAACGAAAAATTGAAACAGGTCATGTTGTAATCGAGAAAGAACGGGAGCGCAAGGGATGGCTCACGTTCTTTTTTTGTTTTTTCATTATGGAATATATTTTTTTTAACTTTAGGAGGGCTTACATTATTTAAGGGATTTTTGTGATACTATCGCATGAACTATTGTTGTGGGCCACTACTTAGATAACATTGAAGGATTTGAGGGTAGGAAAGCAGCCGCAGGGATGTAGCTGACTCCTATTTTTTTTATTGGGAGCATCAATTTAAAGAAGAGAGCAGGGCTCAGCCATTTAATATGGCGGTCATCAATTGAAGATTCTTGGAAACAAGGCTCGTCGTTGACAGCTTACAGATAGTCCACATTTAAATGGGTTCCTGACAACGCTGGAGGTCGGCCAAAAAGAGGCTGAAAAGGGCTTATCAGGCGGTATGAAACGGAAACTTAATATCGCGTTAGGTACGTACCCCTGATATCCTTTTGATGGACGAACCAACCGAGGGCATCGATCTTCAATCCAAACTCGAAATTAATCAATATGTAAAAATACTGGCAAGGCAAGGGAAAACAATTGTGTATATTTCACATGATATGAGTGAAATCGTAAAGCTCTGTGAACGATGGTGTTCTTCAAAATGGTGTGTTTAAATTCAGGGACACTTAAGGGCACAGCCGAAAGTTTTTCGGGAAAAATGGATATTATAACATATGTATGTAGAAATTGGCATAGGGACTGCTAAGGGTGACCGAGGATGGTTTTAAGGCTTGATTAATCAGTTAAAGTACGCCAGACAAGGGTTTGGTGGTCCTTTAAAAATTTAATCAATCGTTTGATTAAATTCATTTATTGGAATTACTGATTATCAAACCCTTCCGATAAAAGATACAAAAAGCAGGGCCCATAATGAGCTCCTGCTTTTTGTATTAAAAGCCATCCTCTGTTGCGGTGAAGGGAATGTTTAGGTTTCTTTCGACGGCACGAAGTCTTTGATTTAGTCGGTTCAGCCTATTCGAATGGCGTTGATCAGTTTGACTTAGCCTGGTTATTTCCTGGTTAACACGGTTCAATTCTCGATTTATCCGTGTGATTTCTTGGTTCTGCCGAGTGAGTTCCCTCGTTTGACGCTCATTTTGACGCTCAAGTTCTCGGACTCTTCGTTCAAGTTGTTGAGGCTCCCTTTCAAAATCGAACTGTTCGGGCACGTGGCTATATGAATTTTCTTGAATCTGCTGAAGGTTCCAATCTTGCTGTGGTGCATATTCAAATCTTTCTGGCTGTTGGAAATAGGGGTTAAAATTAGACTGATAGTACTGTTGATTTCCATTTTGTTGTGGATAAGGATAAAATCCGTATGAATTCATAGTCAACTCTCCTTTTTAAAATCAGGATGGATACGTAATAACTTATGTAAGTTCCGGTGAAGTGTCTAGGCGTTTGCCCATAATAGTGGGAAGAAGAGATAATTTTACCGAAAAAATTTCAATAAATTTGCAGAAACCATGCTGTTCCTATATCGTTTAGTATAGGAGAAAATCTTTCATCCATCTTGAAACCAATCTTAAAGATAATCCGTATATATAGAAAAGAGTGTAAGTCAGGAGTGTAAAGATAATGAATCGATTTCTTGCTGGTTTTGTTCCGATATTGATTGCATTTCCAATGGTTTTGCCGTTTTGGATGATTAGCTATTTTGGATTGAATCAACCGTTTGTCCTATCTGTTGTCATATCCTTAGCAGGAGGGGCGCTTTCCTATTGGTTAAGTTCCGTTTATTTTTCATCAAGATTCCTGAAAAAGCATGAATTGACGAGAAAAGAATACCAATATATAAAGAAAAATTTAATTGAAGCAAAACCGAAAATATGGCGGGTGCAAAAGGCACTAATCTCGGTCAGGCATATCTCTTCTTTTAAACAGAGGAAGGATATGATTAAAATGATCAGGAAAATATATAGTCTCACGAAAAAAGAACCGAAGCGCTTTTACCAGGCGGAGCAATTTTATTACTCGCATCTGGATTCAGCTACGGAGCTCGCCGAGAAATATGTTTTTTTATCACAGCAGCCAAAAAAGAATAAGGAACTTGAACTTTCCTTAACAGAAACTCGTAAAACCTTAAAGGAACTCACTAAAACGATAGAAAAGGATTTATATAAAGTGATTGCCGATGATATCGATAACCTTAACTTCGAATTGGACGTTGCTAAACAATCCATTAAAACTAGAAAAGAGTCACAAGTAATTGATGAAAGCAGGAGGTTAAAATGAATAACAATGATCCAAACCTGTTGAATAAAACGAATAACGCCAGTTTGATCGATGATCTTTTAGCCAATCCATTCGATGGGGTGCAGGAACTTGAGAAAGTATCTTCCCAGGAAGCGAAACCGGTTAAACTGATTGATGTCATTCCTGAAGAGAACAGGGCAAAGGCTTATCAGCTCGCCGAACAAATCGATCCAACGAATCATCAAGCGATGATATCCTATGGTACACCCGCCCAATCAAAGCTCCTGACCTTTTCAAACTCGATGCTTGAGCATGTCCAGAAAAAAGATGTAGGTGAAGTGGGCAACATTATCAGTGATTTAATGAAGAAGTTAAACGAGCTGAGCCCGGATGAGCTTAAACCGGATAAGCCCTCATTTTTTGCACGCATGTTCGGGAAGCTCTCGGGATCTGTACAGGAGGTGCTCTCCAAGTATCAAAAAACAGGGGCCCAAATTGATCGAATTAGTGTAAAACTCGACCGGAGCAAGAATATCCTGTTATCGGATATTGTAATCCTTGAAAAGCTATATGAAACGAATAAAGAATATTTCCAGGCTTTGAATGTTTATATTGCAGCAGGGGAAATCAAACTCGAAGAAATCCATGAGAAAACGATTCCGGAACTAAGGAAGTCCGCTGAATTAAGCAATGATCAAATGAAATTTCAAGAAGTCAATGATATGCGGCAATTTGCTGAACGGTTGGATAAAAGGCTTCATGATTTGAAATTGAGTCGTGAAATCACGATTCAAAGCGCACCACAAATCAGGCTGATCCAAAACACGAATCAGGCACTAGTCGAGAAAATACAGTCGTCGATCATGACGGCCATTCCACTTTGGAAAAATCAGGTTGCGATTGCATTGACCTTAATCAGGCAGAGGCATGCTGTAGAAGCGCAAAAGCAGGTTTCCAAGACTACAAATGACTTGTTATTGAAGAATTCTGAAATGCTGAAAACGAATACCATTGAAACGGCTAAGGAAAATGAGCGGGGACTTGTCGATATCGAAACATTAAAGAATACGCAAGCTAACTTGATTTCTACGCTTGAGGAGACCATGCGGATTCAAGAAGAAGGCAGGCATAAACGCCGACAAGCCGAACAGGAATTGGCGTCAATGGAAAATGAACTGAAACAGAAACTATTAGAAATAAAGGGATAAGGGGAGATAAAATGGAAACTATTGAAGCTATAAAAACGAGAAGAAGCATTGGAATCGTCAAGCAAGATCCGGTACCTAAAGAAATGATCGAGCAAATCATAGAAGCTGGAACATATGCACCTAATCATCACCGAACGGAGCCCTGGCGTTTTTTTGTATTGACAGGAGAAGGAAGAAATGAACTTGGGCAGGTATTCGAAGAAATAACAAGAATTGAAAATTCTGATGATACCCCTGAAAATTTAATCAGTAAGCTTGAAAGGCAAAAAAAGAATCCCTTAAGGGCTCCTGTCATTATCGCAGTGGGCATAGAGCCTAGTGATAAGAAAAATGTCCTCGTTTCCGAGGAATATGCGGCAGTGAACAGTGCCATCCAAAACATGCTTCTTGCTGCACATTCCCTAGGTCTGGGAGCAGTATGGAGAACGGGGAAAATAACTTATCATGAAAAGGTCCGGGAATATTTCAAGCTATCCTCAAAGGGGGAAATACTGGCTTTCATATACTTGGGTTATCCTGACATGGAGCCGAAACCTGCTAAGAAAACACCGATTAATGAATTGACCACTTGGATCGGATGAAAGATTAAGGATTAGGGGCAGCTGCAGCAGTGCAAAATCACTGCTGCAGCTGTTTTTTTGCCTTCAATAAGGCTTCCATATATCTGCTTTAACGAAATGGATTTGGCCTCATCAGGCTTCGTTTCAAGTGACGATTGATGAATTAGGTTGTACAATACATAGGAAGAATAAACTTTGATGAATTAGGATGTGTCTATAGATGAGAACGATTGATCCATTTGAGATCCTCGATGGAAAAGCGATTAAATATTTGGATGTTTTTGGCGTTGAGGATGGCATTGCTTTAAAGAGTAAGTATGAAGATAAAACGTATTGGATATATGATTATTATTGCATGCATCAGACTTGTGATTGCCAGGAAGTATACCTTGAATTCGTTGAGGAGCGCAAGACCAATAAACAGGCTGGACAGCATTTTGGAGTTAGGGTTTCTTTCAGGGATAATCAATTTGCCCTGGAGGATTATAATATATCCAAGCAAAAGGCGATGGATATCGCGGAAGATACGTTAAAGTACAGTAAAGATGTAATGGAGTTATTTAAACAGCGGTATCAGCAAATGAAGGAAAAAGGCACGCAAATTATCATGGAAAGTGCCAAGGCAGCTAAAATGCCGCACGTCCATGAAAATCCAGTAATTGGAAGAAATGAACCTTGTCCATGCGGAAGCGGGAAAAAATACAAAAAATGCTGTGGCGCAGCTTAACATCCATGGAAGCTGACTCGATTCGGGGTCGCTTCTTTTTTAGTTGCGAAAAGCGCTTAGCTTTAAAATGAAATTTGATAATTGATAAAAAACATGTAGAATAAACAGAACATTTGTTCTATAATATGAATTACCAGATAATAAAAGAAAAAGAAATAAAAAGTAGTTATTTAGACGGAATTTTCCGAAAACTTCTTTTTTATTTTTAAAAATCTGGTATATATAAGGGAGAAGAGTTTTTTGATCTCATCTCTTTCAACGGTAGACGGCAACCAGACGGGATGAAAATCCCCACACTGTTGGCAGTTTAACTTATTGAACGAAGGAAGGGGTAATCAAATGACAAGAGAAAAAAGATTAATACCTTACAAAGTACTTGAAGTAATGGACACGGTTAAAGAGAAGATTCCTGAGGGTGTCGAGCTTGTGAAGGCCCCGGCAATTTGGGAAAAAGGCAATTATGGTGAGGGTGTGGTAGTTGCCGTCATCGATACAGGCATTGATAAAGGACATCCAGATCTTAAAGAAAGAATCATCGGAGGGAAGGATTTTACCAATACCGGGGATTATCAAGATGATAACGGACATGGGACACATGTGAGCGGTACAATTTTGGCCGCCGTTAATAATGCTGGTGTAGTTGGAGTGGCTCCTAAAGCAAGCGTATTAGCGTTAAAGGCCTTAAATGGTCAAGGGCAAGGCGAAATAGATTGGATTAATGGAGCTTTAGAGTATGCAATCAATTGGCGGGGACCTAATGAAGAAAAGGTTTCTGTTATTTCACTTTCACTAGGCGGCCCAGCGGATGAAGCTGAACACAAACTCATTCAAAAGGCTCTTCAGAACGATATCCTTGTTGTTTGCGCCGCTGGAAATAGTGGCGATGGGCGTCATGAAACGGATGAAATGGATTATCCAGGAGCATATCCCGAGGTAGTGGAAGTAGGAGCTGTGGATTTAAATAGAAATTTAGCTGATTTTTCAAATACAAATGATGAAATTGACTTGGTGGCGCCAGGGGTTGGTATTCTTTCTACGTATCCAGGAAATAAATTTGCAAGGCTGAGCGGAACGTCGATGGCTACGCCTCATGTAAGCGGTGCAGCAGCCCTCTTGAAAGTGATTGCGGAAAAGGAATTTGACCGCGAATTAACTGAATCGGAATTATATGCACAGTTAGTGAAAAGTACGGAAGACCTGGGAATAAGCAAAAAGGCACAGGGCAATGGAATGCTTAACCTAACGATAACGGAACAAAGAGTGGAAAATTCCATTAATACTACCATAAAATCAGAAAACCTTCAGTTTCCGAGTAAATCGGTAGTCATGGAAAATTAGAAGTGAAAAAAGGTGCCCCATGATTCTTGGGGCACCTTCCATAATGATTATTTTTTATTTTTCCTAAGAGCTGCAAAAAGCGCTACAATGGAAAGAATTAGTGATATGACAGCCAGAGTGATGATCAGCGTTTGATTGCTATCACCTTCTGTTGTTACGGAATCCTTTGCATTGTCAGTAGTCTTGGAATTATTAGTGTCTGCTTCATTTTTGTGACCATGGTCCGTAGATCCGGCAGCATCCTTGGGAGCTACCGAAATTTCCGTTACAGAATGCGGTAGGTCTGAGCCTTCATCACCGCTCCATTCAACAATTTCACCATCTTCGTAATATTGAAATGCATCCCAGGCCACTTTCGTTTCTTCTTTAGGATTTTGGGCAACGAATGAGAATTGCTGGAATTGTCCAGCGGTTATTCCTTCTTCAGTTGCTGCCCAAGTTACCGTTTTTACATGCCCATCTTTGTCAGCCTTGGTTGTCACTTTCCATCCTGGTACAGGCTGATAGCTTTCAAAAGTAACCCCTTCAGGTACTTTTAAAGTCACCTTTGTGGTGGCAGTCTCTTTTTCAACGGGCACTTTGAGTGTATAAGTTTCCCACGCCTCAGGTGCAGATGAGGTTGGCTTGACCGTAACGTGTGCATACGCAGAACTAGAGAAAATGAATAATGCAGCAAATGTGGAAATAAGAAGCTTTGAAATGTTTTTCATTTGTATTTATCCCTCCTGTTATGAATTCCCTATGAAAATTGTAAAATCAGCATTGATTGAATCCAGGCTATCAGTTAATCCGTGAATATGGATATTCCACTTTCCTGGCATGGTTAATATAGACTTTGATGCAAATGTACCTGTGCTTTTTTCCTTCATTTGCAGCTTTATCTCACCGCCTGGGGTATCTACGGGCTGCATAGTGATTGTAAGCTGTTCTATTTCAGCTATCGGCTTGCCTCCATTGGATAGATCTACTTGAATCAGGTTATCCCCGACTTTATTCGGAGTCACCATTAATGTGACCTCATTATTTTCTTCAGTCAGTAACGTTTTCTCTATTGGACCGGGAGAAGACATGGCAGTTTGGACATTTGTCAATAGAGCCGCAACAATGAGTACGACGATTCCTAAACCAAACTCCATTCCCACACTATAACCAAGTTTTTTAACCCGCTTTTTCCCCCTGAAATAATGAAAGGCCCCTAAAACGATCATGACTAACATGAGACCAATTTTCGCAAGTAACAATTGTCCATATGTTGTATTTATCAATGAATGGATAGTCGGTACATGCTGTAAACTGCTATAGATCCCGCTAATGATCAGTATGATTACAAACAGAAACGACCATCTGGAAAACCTTTGAATGATTGACCAGTAAAAGGTTTTCTTATCGTCTGCCTGCCGATTAGCAAGTCCAGGCAAAATAACCAATAAGGCCAAAAGGCCGCCAAGCCATAAAGCCATGGACAATAAGTGGAGGAAATCCATCAAAACGGCCAGAACCTGATTAGGAACAGCTGCCGTATGTCCAGTTAAAGCCTTACAAACCATCAAGATTGCTATTATGATGAAAGAAAGGAAGGGTAGTGATTTAATCAGTGTGTTCTCGAGCATGAAATAAATAACTAAAAACAGAAGGAGCAACAATAGAATTTCTATGATCCAGATGGTACCGAAGCTTGTAGCATTCAATACTTCTTTTATAAAAGTCCCATTAAACGCATCCGCCCAACCTACACCAGCGTCAATCGTCACTTTTAAAGGCAGACTGCAGAAGATGGAAAATGCTAGACCTGCATATGAAAGCCAAAGGTATAGACGAGCCCTGCTGCTGGCTTCAAAAAGACGAGAACCCTTCATTAAAGATAATTGGAAAAAAAGGATTCCGGTAAGGGCCGCGAAGCATATGTATTGAAGACTTTGCAGGAAAACGGTGATGGAATCCGGAAAACCTGCGTTCACTTTGGAAATTTCTTGATTTGGTAGGACCGTTGAATCTCCAAATTGAAAGGGGATTGTCCCTTCAATGGGATGGCCATCGCTGGAAACCACTCTCCATTTTATGTAGTAAATCCCCTCATCAATAGTGCCTTTCCACTTAGCTTCCAGTACTTTTTCACTTTGTTCCGAGATTGCACTATCTTGAATTTGAATTTTGTCCCCATCTTGGCTGAATACCTCAAGCGAATGGAAAGCTGGTTGTATATTCTCACTGAATTGAATGCTGATCTTTTCAGGAAGAGTATCCATCACTTCATTCGGGCTAGGATTAGAGCTTATTACTGTAGCATGACCAGAAGCCATTGCCGGGTATAAAAGCAAACTGAATAGGCTGACTACCAGCCATAAATAATTCTTCATCTTGGTGTGCCATCATCCTTTCATCAGATTATGTAAGCTTATTATAAAAGGAAAATGTGAAAAAACAGTGAAAATAAATTAGTTATCTAAAGGCAGTTTGAGAGGTTCACTAAAAAAGTGATAACAATAAGGTTAGATTTGCCTAGCTTCCACCATTATAGCCAATAAAACATCGGATGGGAAATATTGGTGGTAATTCCCCTGCGTATAAATCAAAAGGCCTGTGGCGCAAACCCGATTAAGAAGTAATTTTTCAAGGATAAAGCAAAGACGGCTATTTCAGTTACAGTTTCAAAGGATCGGGAGCGACGTAGTCCTTGTTTTTCTGAAAGGATATGGATGTGGAAAAGGATAAGGAAGAGACCGTGGATGATGTCAAAAAAAAGAGGCGGTAATTGAGGCAACGCAAATGGGTACAGCTGGCAAAACAGAGACCGTTACATCCAATAACGCAGGAGGGCAAAGGATACTTAAAGGGGAACCAACCTGATGAGGCTGTGTCATTCTTGAGGGAAATCAAGGATTTCTTTACCTCCCTATTTTAATTTTATCAAGTATGGTTCCGAAACCTGCAAAAAAGGACAAGATAAAGGCTTGTCCTCCGATTTATACTTATATGGGCAAAATGATTTGGACCTCGGTTCCATGGTTTAGTTCGCTGTTAAAACGGACCTTCCCCCGGTGCGCTTCAATGATTCGGCAGCTGACTGTCAATCCTAACCCTGTTCCTTTTTCTTTAGAAGAATAGAAAGGTTCACCAAGATGCTTTAACCGTTTTTTTTCTATCCCGCTTCCATTATCTTTGATGGTAATGGAAAGGTTATTGTCCATGCGCTCGAAATCAATCAAAATGTGATCGGCGGATGCCTCCATTGAATTCTTGAGCATGTTTATGAATACTTGTTTTAATTGGTTTGCCTCACATAACAGAAGCGGTATTTCGTTTTTAACAGATATTGATATTTGGGTGGGGTACGAGTCCGCCTCTGGTTTCAACAATGTTTTGACATCATTCATCAGTTCGATGATTTGATGTTTGCTGAATGGAAGTTCCTGTGGTTTTGCCAGAACGAGTAACTCGCTTACAATTAGATTGATCCGGTCCAATTCACTTAACATAATCGTGTAGTATTGTTCATAGGGATGGTCGCTCTTTTTAAGCAGCTGGACGAAGCCCTTTAAAGAAGTCAACGGGTTTCGTACTTCGTGGGCTACACTTGCGGCTAGCTCGCCAACTATCGACAATTTTTCGGTTCTTCTCAAGCGTGCTTCGGTTTCTCGAATTTGAGTGACCTCTTTAGCATAAGTGATGATCCCGACCAAATCTTCGCCAACCATCATCGGGACAAACGTACATGAAAGTAAGATGGACTTCCCGTACTTCGTTATGAATTCTATATCTTTCCCTTTTTTGATCCCCTTATGGTTTTCCATGACATATTGGCAAGATGTACGGATTAAATCCGCATCTTCTGCTGAAAATTTCAAATTAATGAATGAGGCACCATGTATTTCTTCTTTTTGAAAGCCTGTTACCGTTTCAAACCTTGGATTTACGGTCGTGATCAATCCGTTTAAATCAAGCATCAGCATCGGATAAGGATTGTGTTCAAACAATGATTTATAGCGTTGTTCACTATCGAATAATTGTTTCTCCGCGACAACCCTTTCAGAAATATCCCTGCCAATGACGACTAAGCCTTTTCGTGAACCATCCTCATTGAACAGAGGAACTTTGATTGTATCAAAGGTCTTGTGATTGCCGTCGGGAAGAGGGATGATTTCCTCACATCTTGTGATTTCCCCTTTTACCCACGTTTCTTCATCGGAACCTTCACAGTATATCAACGCCTCTTTATAAAATTCGGAGTATTCTGCGAGTTCTCTGTCTTTTTTTCCTTTATAGTCTACATGCTCCAATTGAAATAATTGCAGCCCGAAGGCATTGGATTCAAGCCATCGGCCATCACCATCCTTGAAGTTAACGAAATCCACCATTGAATTGATGAGGGTACGCCGACGTTGTTCCGCTTCTTTTAATTGTTTGAATTCTTCCCTTTTAGCTAAGTAAAGGTATAAGATCAAGCCTATAGATAAAAGGAAAAAAATGCCTTCCGCTCTTTGAAGTTGAATGAAGAACTCTTTGTTATGGATATTTGTAGTTAAAAAATAGTCGAACACGACTAGTGTAAGAATCCCGGATAGGATATAAATTGCTAAAATGGAGCGTTTGGACATGGAGATTCTCCCTGATTTTAAGACATTTCAAAGGTAAAATTACATACACATTTTAACAAACTATCGAAAAAAAATATATGCAGAATCCTAAATAAAAAAACAGGGGCCAATGCGGTCACCTGTTTTTTCTGAATAAGGATAGTTTCTTTTTCTTTTTTGCACGCTTATAGATAATGAAAAATAGTAAGAAAAGGAGTGCAAGTGCAGCTAGCGTATATTGGTTCATTTCAACGGATAGGAATCCATATGGGATTAGAGATAGGAAGAAAAAGTATATAAGGTTGCCTAGTGCCGTAGCAAATAAAAAATCCTTGAAAGTGACGGTGCTGACTCCAGCTGCCAAGTTAATTAAACTTGTTGGGATAAGCGGGAAAATCCTGCCGGTAAAAACGTACATGAAACCATGCTCTACAACAGTTTCTTGCCACTTTTTGCCCATCTTCTTTAAAAGAAGTTCCTGAAACCAGTTTCTTGCTGCATAAAAAATAAACCCTGACGCAACAACACTTGTAAACCAACTCCATAGGTAGCCATATATGAATCCGAATATCGTGACATTGATAGTCAGGAGCAATATTAAGGGGATGATTGTAAATGAATTTTGGACAAACATCAATACGAATGTCACAATAAATGTAAGCAATAAGTTTTCCATCAATATGCCAATAACTGAATCCAAGTCACTTTTCCAAATCAAAGTAAATAATTCTGCATTTAAAAAAATAAATAATACCATTACCAATAGACCGGTTAAAGTCAGGACTTTTTTCAAAGGGTCACCACCATTCTGACTAATAGTTTATCATTTTCAAGTTCATTGGTGAAAAAAGAGCTGTCGCATGATGCAGACAGCTCTGTTTACATTATAGTGGGTTAACGACGCGAAGATTCCTTTATAGCCACTTTTCAAACTGAATTCTTTTGTTCATTCCATAAATAATTGGCGCACCAATCAAGAGGACAACGAACTCACCAACAGCCGTGGTCATCCAACTTAACCAGAATGGTAAGCCAAAGGCAAGGTTCAGTTCAATTGCAATTAAGAACATTGTGAATGTGAAAAAGATAATCGTGGCGATCATTCGTCCTTTAATGCTTTTTATGGACCGAGATACAAAAATGACAAGCAATAAGGCGAGTACGGATTGCCCTACCCCGAAAATCAAATCAAATGGCACCATCGGCGAAAAAAGCAGATTAGATATGAAGACGCCGCCCACGATACCGTAGATATACTTTTTATTGAATACAATCAGATGATTCAACATTTCCGGTACACGAAATTGGAACATCTCAAAAGCAATTGGTTTAAACACCAATGAGACCGCCACATACAAGGGAGCCAATAACCCGTTTATCACGAGTGTACGAACATTCATTTTACTCTCTCCCTAGTTTTTTATCGTGGGATGGTTACGAACCACGTTAAGGCTTTTGCCCGAAGATTAATAGTATCTCATGTAAGCTTGTTTGGTCAATTTGTAAAGAATGGTTGTATTTATAAGGCAGGGGAAGTCCAAAAGGATTTTGATTTATTGTAATGAAGGATGATATTATTTTTGTATGAACTTCAAAGGAGTGAAAATTATATGTGTATCGAGAGTGTCAAAAGCCATTTTAAACAATGGGACCGGGAAGGCGATGTAATGGAGTTCGAAACATCGAGTGCTACGGTGATTGAGGCAGCAGTTACCATCGGCGTTATCCCAGCACGGATCGCTAAGACTCTTTCCTTTAGGGGGGAAGGTGAACATGCTATTTTGGTTGTAGCGGCAGGGGACGCAAAAGTGGATAATAAGAAATTTCGTCAGGTGTTCGGATTCAAAGCACGAATGTTATCACCTGAGGAAGTGCTCGAACAAACGGGCCATGCCATCGGAGGAGTTTGCCCATTTGGACTTGCAAACGATCTAGATGTTTTTCTTGATGTATCAATGAAGCGCTTTGAGTCATTGTTCCCGGCATGCGGCAGTACGAACTCTGCAATAGAACTTACACTCGCGGAATTATTTGAATATTCAGGAGCAAAGGGTTGGGTGGATGTTTGTAAGGCTTGGGAAGGAGAGGGGAATGAGGAAACGGCGGTAGGCAATGCTGTTGATGGCATTTGATTTATGGTGCCAAAAAGATCCAGATGAATGGGATTGAGTCCACTTAGTGGACTTTATTTATTGATGACATGGACATTTTATTATTCAGTTAGCGGTTAAAGCCTTATAAACTTGTTCGAATGCGATTGCTCCAAAACTTTGAAGAGGCAATCGCTCTTAAAGCGGTTCGTGATTGGTAAAACGTGCAGAAAGTTCATAAGCGGAGGATGAAAGATGTTAATTGGAAGCCATGGAAAAAGCAATAGCAGCTATCTTAGTCTTAAAACTCTTTATGAAGAAAATATTACGGTAAAGAGCATAGCCCAGGAGCTTGAGTTTTGCCATAAAAACGATCTGGCGCTGGATATCCAGAAAGCTCTGGAAAAAAAGAATTTTGATATATTGGCAGTGCAAGATCAAGGAGAAATCATCGGATATATAGATAGGGAAGAACTAGGTGAAGGGAGCGTTTCGGAATATTTAAGAAATTTTTCACCAAGGGAAATGGTTTCGGATTCAACCCCTTTGATCCAGCTTCTCCATATTTTTAAGAATAAAACAAGGGTGTTCGTATTGGAGAATAATTCAATTAAAAAGTTGATCACCCATGCCGACCTTCAAAAGCCTCCAATCAGGATGCTCATATTCGGATATATTACCTTATTGGAAATGAGGATGAGCGATATCATCATGGATAGATTTGGCGATGGCACCTGGCATCCAATGATCAGCGAAGACCGTTTAGAAAAAGCAACCGAATTATATAGGAGGAGAATCGATAAAAATGAAGATATCAATTTAATAGAGTGCCTGCAAATCAGTGATAAATTCGACATCCTACATAAGGATAAACAACTGAGGTGTTTCTTCCAAATCCCTTCAAAAAGTAAAGGGAAAAAGGATGCAAATGCCATCCGGAAATTACGTGATAAGATTTCCCATGCTAATGAACTGGGTCTGGACATGTCGTGGATGGAAATCATTGAGGTTGTCGAGTCCTGTGGCCAACTGCTCGAAATCTCTGAATCCTATCAGTATGAAAAATAAGGATCCGGCTATCATGCTGGTTCTTTTTTATCGTTTAGATCCAGACAGAAAAAAACTGCCCATATCAGGCAGTTTCCCCGTAAACTCAAAACTCCGGTAGTTGATCCAGGTTATTTTCTTTTATCCCATCGGGCTCACTCCGCAATATGTCACGGCCATATTTATGAAAGACGTCAACATTGGCCAGGTTGCCTGCTTTGGCTTCCGAAAGGGCAGTGGGGTAGTCGAGCTCGCGGCCGGAGTCCGTCTTGATGGCGATAATATTGTCCTCTTCATTTTTCCTTACGGCGATGATTTCTTCTTTTCCAGCTGAATCAAGTTGGTTTGCTTGCGGTGTTCCTTGCTGTTTATAGGATTCATAGGCTTTTTCAAATTGGTCCATGTTTTAGACACCTCCTATTTATAGGGTGAGCTATTTGGTCTGCAATATACAAACCGGATTTCGTCCGACTTGAGCCGTTAATTCGTCCAGAAGTGCCGACTTTTCGGCACTTTTTTTTAGTGAATGCTGTTGTCTTGGCCTTTTGAAGTGGCATGGCACTTGCATCTTGTATGTGTGGTAGTAAAAAAATATCCACTTAATTAAGGGAGGAATATGAATCATGAATGTAAAACAAGGGGAAAGCACTTTCAATGCAAAACAACAGATTAGGACAATGAAGGCAGCAGTCGTCAATGAATTTAACCAAGAACTTGAGATTAAAGAAGTACCCATCCCAGACTTGGTTTATGGTGAGATATTAGTGAAAATTAAAGCATGTGGCGTGTGTCATACCGATTTACATGCGGTACATGGCGATTGGCCAGTTAAACCTAAACTTCCGCTTATCCCTGGACATGAGGGTGTAGGCATTATAGAAAAGGTGGCAGAAGGCGTAACTTCCTTGAAAGTAGGTGACCGTGTTGGGATCCCATGGCTTTACTCGGCCTGTGGCGATTGTGAGTATTGTCTGACTGGAAGGGAGACGCTTTGCTTGGATCAACTGAATGCAGGCTATTCCGTGGACGGGGGATATGCGGAATACTGTAAAGCACCTGCCAAGTATGTGGTGAAGGTTCCTGATGGGCTAGACTTTGCGGAAGTTTCACCGATTTTCTGTGCGGGTGTAACGACTTATAAAGCACTTAAAGTATCAGAAGCGAAATCTGGTGATTGGGTAGCGATCTATGGAATTGGCGGATTGGGACATGTTGCCCTTCAATATGCGAAAGCGATGGGCTTTAATGTCATTGCTGTCGATATTCAAGATGATAAGCTTGATCTGGCAACGGAGCTGGGGGCGGATTTCACTGTTAATGGGCTTAAGACTGATCCTGTACAAGCCATAAAGGATAAAGTTGGTGGTGTGCAGGCAGCCATTTCTGTAGCAGTTACGAAAAAGGCATTCGAACAGGCATACAGTTCAGTCAAGAGGGGCGGGACACTGGTCGTAGTTGGACTGCCGAATGATGAACTTCCAATCCCGATTTTTGATACAGTACTAAATGGGGTAACTGTAAAAGGGTCAATCGTAGGCACGAGAAAAGACTTACAGGAAGCTGTTCAATTTGCTGCAGAGGGAAAAGTAAGAACAAATATTGAAACAAGAACACTTGATGAAATCAACGACGTGTTTTCGATGATGGAAAAAGGAGAAATCAACGGGCGCATCGTATTGACTTTAGAATAAGAACAAAAGGAGGATGCCATAGAAAAGGGCATCCTCCTTTTTTGTATTTTTGTCTTATGTCTGGTTCTTCTCATTTAATATATAGCGCAGTTTCCTTATGGATATCTGCAAGCGTTTGGCAGCTTCATTCCGGTTGCCGTATGTTTTTTTCAGCGCCTGCAAGACGAGTTCCTTTCCAATTGTGGATTGAAGCTGTTTGATTTCTGTAAGGATTTCTTCAAGCATCAGTTCATCTTTCTCATTAAAGTCAGCCACCAGCTTTTTTCGCCACTCTTCAAGAAGGTTTTCAGTTGCCTCAGTCTCATTCGGAGGCTCTTTCTTGTTCGGAGTAATCTGGCTGTTAGTTAGTGAGATATCATTGGCGGTTATTTCTGACTTATGGTCTGCGAGAGTCAGCGTCCGCATGACCACATTAGATAGTTCGCGTATGTTGCCTGGCCAGTTGTGTTGCTGTAACTTTTCAATGGCTACATTGGAAAAAGAGATATCTCCCTGACCATTTCTCTCAATCAAATGCCGGACAAGCAGGGGAATATCCTCTTTACGTTTCCTTAAAGGCGGGATTTCTAGAGTCACAACGTTCAGTCGATAAAATAGATCTTCCCGGAATGTTTTTTTGTCAACTGCCTGCTGCAGGTTTTCATTGGAGGCCGCCACTAAACGGGCGTTCGTCCGTAATGTCCCGCTACTACCAACCCGCATGAATTCCCGCGTTTCCAAAACTCGAAGTAATTTGACTTGAATGGCCGGACTTGCATCAGCAATTTCATCAAGGAAAAGCGTCCCGTTCCCTGCAATTTCGAAAAAACCCTTTCTCAGTTGGGTCGCTCCGGTGAAAGCCCCCTTTTCATGACCGAATAATTCGCTTTCAAGCAGGGATTCAGAGATCGCTCCACAATTGATGCCGATAAAAGGACCATGGTTACGGGGGCTGGCTAAGTGGATGAAGCGTGAAAGCACTTCTTTGCCGCTTCCGGTTTCTCCTTCGATTAATACATTGACTGATTTTTGGGCAACCTTGAAAGCCGTTTCAATCAAACTCTTCATTAAAGTACTTTCACCGACAATTAGTCCTGATTCCTCGGCTAGCTTATGGATGAAATGTTGATTCAAATCTTCATTTTCATTCAATAGGTTGTCAATCTGCCTTTCCAATACTTCAATATCCGCAAAGGGTTTTTCCATAAAATCACTCGCGCCAAGTTTCATTGCATCAACAGCGGTCTTTACGGTGCTGTATCCGGTCATGATCAGTACCTTGCAACGCGGCTGTTGTTGTTTTAAATGCTGCAGGAGGGAAAGGCCATCACAATCCGGAAGCTTCAGGTCTATCATTGCTACATCAAAACGCTGCTGATTCCAATCGATTTCATGAAAATCCTTCCCGCTGTTCACAACTTGTACGAGGTAACCTTTCATCGTAAAAAGGCGGGAAAGAAAAGTCCCAACTTCTTTCTCATCGTCTACCACAAGTAACTGAATCACCTTATCATCCCCTTTCCTCTTCTGCTTGTAAGGGAAGCCTCAGGAAAAAAGTGCTTCCTTTTCCTGGCGTGCTCGAAACGTCGATCTTGCCTCCGTGGTCTTTGGCGATGCCAAGGCTTACAGACAGCCCCAAACCTGTACCTTTTTCCCGATCTTTAGTCGTATGAAAGGGATGGAATATGAAGGGCAGGCGGTCTTTTTCAATCCCTGTTCCGTTATCAATCACCTGAATCACCATGAACTCGTCTTCTGAATAGGTAGTGATCGCAATCGATTTTTCAGATAGAGCGGACTCATCCAATGCGTCCTTTGCATTCAATAGCAAGTTGATGATGATCTGTTCTATCTGAGGCTGGCTGCCCTTTATGAACGGAAGGTCTTCCTGAAGGGAAAGATGGAGGGAAATTTGTTTCTTCCCAAGTTGAAACTTCAAAAGGTTCAGAACCTGGTGAATTGCTTCGTTAACAGAGTAATAGTGGAATCTATACTCATCCTGCCTTGAAAAGGTAAGCAGGCTTTTCACTATTTGCCTGCATCGGTCACCACAAATCTTAATATCGTTCAATAGCATATAGTCCAGATTGTCCTGTGGGGTTTTCCGTAATAAAATCTGCGAGTTACCAAGAATGGCCGTTAATGGGCTATTCAATTCATGGGCAATCCCTGCTGCCATTTCACCAATCGCCCCAAGTTTACCGGCATGTAATAGCTGGACTTCCATTTGTCTTCTTTCAGTGACATTTTTATAATAAGCAATGACCCCATATACTTGATGCTCCTTATTCTGAATCGGGTAGGCATGCATTTCCAAGATGGTATCATGCTGAAGGAGAATTTCCTGAAATCCTGGTATATTAAATGAAAAGGTATCTTGAATAAGAGATTGGGATGCTTCAATTAAAGGAACCAAGTCGGAAAAGTCCCGGGCAGAATCATTGGATTGATAGACAGATCCTTTGTGATCAAAGACGATGATCATATCTTCAACTGCCTTGAACGTATCCTCCCACTCCTGTTTGGAATGAAGAACTTCCTTATAAAGCTGGGCATTCTCCAAAGTCAGTGCAAGCTGATTGGATAGTTGCTCAAGAAAATCCAGTTCATCTTTATGCCATGTTTTCTTTTTCTTCCTGCCGAAAGTCCAGATTCCGATTTTTTTACTTTTTCCGTACAAAGGGACTAATAGAAGTGTTTCAATTTCAAGGGATATTAGACGTTCTTTTTCTGGGAAGTCCGGTAACCGTGTAACTTCCACCTGAATGGGCTGCTTGTCTTTCAAGACGGACGAGAAATCCTGAAAAGGGTGTAACAGGTTATTGGAATCCATTTCAAGTTCGCAGTGACCATTGGGGCAGATATGAAGCAGGGCAGGTTCTTCCTCATACAATATGACAAAATGACTGTCATCGAATGTAATGAGCTGCTTGAGTTTCGCAATGACATTTCGGAGAATTTCCTGGATGTCGATTTCAATATTCATATTTTTAGTGATGTCATTCATAATTTCAAGCTGCATATTTTTCTTCTTCAACTGATCCACGGTTTTCTTAAGTTCCGTGTAATACGTTTTTTTTGAAGATTTCACACCTGTCATTAAATCTATCAATTCAAGTTTATTCATGCCTTTCACCTCTTAAAGGGCTGTAAGAAGCAGCTGATTAATCTGTTCTAATGACATATCACGAGGATTTGTGATCATGCAGGCATCCTCAAGTGCGGTCATCCCTATGGGTTCTATCATTTCTTTCGTAATGCCGACATCACTTAAACTCTTGGGAGCTCCTATATCCTGGGATAATTCCCTTACGAAGTGAACGGCTGCCATTCCAGCTTGCTGCTCGGTCAATGCCCGTGTATCGATGCCCATGATGTCTGCCATCTCGCTGAATCGCCTTGGTGAGGCAATTCGATTGAAATCCATGACATGGGGAAGCAGTATCGCATTGATTTCACCATGCGGAAGAAGGTATTTTCCGCCAATTGCATGTGAAATGGCATGGGCCGCTCCCAAAATGGCATTGGAAAAAGCTAGTCCAGCTTGCAGACTCGCCATTGCCATCGCTTTTTTTGCTTCCTCATTATGCCTGGATGCTACAGAGGGGCGTAAGTGACGGGAAACGATGGACAACGCGTTTTTAGCTTGTACATCGGTCAACGGTGTCGCAGCGATAGAAACGTAGGATTCAATGGCGTGGGTTAAAACATCCATTCCAGTAGCCGCGGTCAAATCCGGTCCCAAGGTGGTTAAGGTACCAGGATCGACTATTGCAATATCGGGGACGAGTGATTTTGAAATGATCGTCATTTTTTTCTCGCGGAATGAATCGACGATCACCGAAAACTGAGAGACCTCTGATCCTGATCCTGCCGTAGTCATAATCATCACCATGGGTGGAAGGGGAGAGTGGACTTTATCAACACCTTCATAATCACTGATGATGCCACCATTCGTAGCTAAAAGGGCTACCCCTTTGGCGACATCCAAAGCACTGCCTCCTCCCAAACCAATGATGGCATCGCATTCTTGGTCATTAAATGCCAAACAGCCGGCTTCAATCTCCGTGTCTTTCGGGTTGGTCGTCATTTCAATGAAGGTAGCAAAGGCAAGACCCACTTCTTGGCAGGATTCAATGACTTTATCTAACCAGCCAGCATTGGCAACACCGGAGTCGCTGACTATCAACGCCTTTTTGGCACCCAACCGCAAGCAGGCCTCGCCAGCTTGTTCTATCGAACCTTTTCCAAAAATTACTTCCGGCATCACAAATTTAGTTATCGACATCTTTGCGCCTTCTCCCTATAAAAATTCAATTTCTCTTGTATTATTTTCCCGAAAAAGAACGAAAATCCTGTTTGGATACCAGGTTTTTTATATAATATGACAAAATATCAAATGATTGAGGACTTTTGTTATGCGTCAAATCACCTAATCATTTCTTTTGTTTGTAGATTCGTTACTTTAGACATGGATGAATAGGGATAAACCTACCTAGTTAGAATTTTCCGTATATTGTAAAATAATGGAGGGGATCTATTAAAATAGGAGGCAGGCAATCTATGAAAAAACAATTTCTATCCGTATCATTAGTTGCGGCATTAACATTCGGAGCAACCGGGACCACTACTACCGCTTTAGCAACACCGAGTTCTTCTCCAGTACATCATGCGCCATCCACAGACAAGCAAATCGTTAAAAGGATCGATGTCGACAAAATCTACAAGAATATTGAATACCTCTCACAAACACCTCGAGTTGCCGGTACTGATTCGGAGTATAAGGCCGTCCAATTCATCAAAAAGCAGTTCGAATCTTATGGCTATAAAGCCGATATTGACGAGTTCAGTTTTTTATCCTATACAGATCCAAATCTGGTCGAGCTGTCCGTTGACGGGTTTGACAGGGAAATCCAAGCGAACCATTTAACTTATTCAGTAAATGGTGATCTATCCGGTGAAATGGTATACGCCGGCTTAGGAACGAAGGAAGAGCTTGAAAAAGCGGGTGTTACAGGTAAGATCGCCCTTATACAAAGAGGCAGCTTCACTTTTGCAGAGAAAGTATTGAATGCAGCAGAAAAAGGGGCAGCAGGTGTCATCCTATTCAATAATGCAGATGGGGAATTAAATGGGACCCTTGGAGGAGCTAATGATCAGTATATTCCATCTGTCACGATAACGAAAAAGGATGGAGAAGCACTGCTTGAAAAATTGAATGCTGGAGTTAAACTGACAGCATCATTAAAGATTGAAGGAGCTTATACCGGAGAGAAAAGCTCTTATAACGTGGTGGCAACAAAAAAAGCAACAAAGACCATTAAAGCTAAGAAGAGCGATATCATCTATATCACTGGACATCATGATTCCGTCGCTGGGGCACCTGGAGCGAATGATGATGCATCAGGCACGTCCGTCACACTTGAACTTGCACGTGCACTGAAGAATCTTCCTACAGATACGGAACTTCGCTTCGTCACCTTTGGGGCCGAGGAAAATGGATTGCTTGGTTCACAGAATTATGTGGAGAACCTCTCTGATGATGAGATTAAGCGGACGATTGCAAACTTCAACCTGGATATGGTGGGAAGCAAGGACGCTGGAGATTTGGTCATTTTGACTAATGATGGAGAGTTGAATCTTGTGACCGAGCTGGCTCAGGCATCAAGTACAAGGCTGAATGGCGAGCCTACTCCATATGGACAAGGCGGACGTAGTGACCATGTATCTTTCGCTGAGGCTGGGATTCCCGCTGCTTTATTCATCCACAGTCCATCAGAACCTTGGTATCATACTCCTGATGATTCCATTGATAAAATCTCAAAAGAAAAGCTTCAAGATGTTGCTGGAATTGTCGGAACCGCTGTCTATGACCAAGCTAAAATCGAAGCTAAAGAGCCAAATCCAAATCATAAAAAAGGGAAAAAGGTGAAAGCTCCGCATTTATTTGACGAAAAGGAAACCAGATAATGCATTAAAAAAGTATGAATTTCAGAGGGTGCAGCTGCACTCTTTTTTTTATGTTAAAAAATGAAAAAACGGGGGAAGTCTAATTCATAATCCTTCCAAATGGGATGGATTCCCTATGTAAATGAAGTTAATGTATTATTTTCTATTAATCCCTATGCTGAATATAAGGGAGAGTTGTTTCCAGTATCAGAAGAAAGAACAACAGGAAAAGTATTGTTGGATACAACCAACACTGAACTTGCCAAAAGGATGGGGTTTGAACGAACAGATAAATATATGTACTCCAAATCTGTGGAATGGGATGAAGTGGAGATAATCGAGGAGAGGAAGCCCTATACATTAGATTAATTTCCCCGTTAAAAAGCCCTTGAGGTTAAGGGCCTTTTTTATGAGGGGTATCAAACTAAAGGCAACGAATCAGCCCCAGATGATTTAGTAATGACAGTATTCTTCCGTTACAATAACAGCCGAATGTGCCTTGATTATAACAGCTTAAGTAGAGCCTGTGCACCTGTTAGGATAAGCCCTATTATAAAACCACAGACCGCCCCGTTCACACGAATCCATTGTAAGTCTTTTCCTACACCATTTTCCATCATATCAATCAGTGTTTCATTGTCTAGTTTATCTAAATTTTCCTGTACAAGATTGCCGATCTGCGTATGATTTTTTTCAATGAGAACAGTAATTTGTTTCTGTATCCATTGATCGATGTGCGTGCTATTTTCTTTTATGTTGTCCAGTACGTGCTGAATCAGTGGAGTCAGGTAAGTATCCATGAAATGTTCATCATCTACGAAATCTAACGCATCTTGTTGAATTTGTTGTAGACTCCCCTTTATTGTCGCCTCAGGCTCCCATTTTGTCAGAAGTTGATTTTTCCATTTTTCAACTCCTTCTAACAGTTCCCGGTTATGGTTAATGCCTTGTATCTCATTTCGGATATATAGGATTAAAGCCTCTCTATTTGGTTCTTTCTCGTTTTGTAAATTATTTACGACACTTAATAAAAGGTTTTGTATGATATTCCCAAGTTTCTCTTCGTTAAGTAGACTTTGAATGGATTTGACGGCAAACTGAAGCATACCTTCCAGTTCAATCTTGCTGAGTACATCCATGGAAACAGTGCCAAGTCGATGACTGGTTTGTTTTTTTCTTAACCAATCTTCCGCTTTTTTCAAAACATGATCCAAGGCCTTCTTATCGAATTGTTCATTGAGTAACTGTGAACTTACTAAATGAAGAATCTTGCCCATGTCTATGTTAGAAAGTGATGCTTCAATCTTTTTTGCAACGAAAGGTGTAACCTTTTCTATATCTATATAACAAATCATTTGCTTGATAAGTTTAATCAGGACTTTTCTAAAAGTATCACTTTGTATCTCTTTTACTAAAATTGGGATCAATTTTTCTGTAAAAGGAATATGTTTTACTTTGTCTTGAATACTTTCCTTAGAAAGCCAGTCATTTTTTAGCATCGAAACAAGTGCATTGGTCATTCTTTTACGATTGTTGGGCAAAAGCGCTGTATGGGGGATCGGTAATCCCAGCGGGTGCCGGAATAATGCAGTGACTGCAAACCAATCTGCCAGACCACCGACTAATCCTGCCTCAAACCCTCCATGTAATAAATCCAGCGGCAACGTACCTTGAAATGGAGTGGTTGCAATATAACCCGCTCCCATGATCATTAGTGAATATTTAGCAATTTTTCTTGACGATTTTATTTTTGGTGACATTATATTCCTCATCCTTAAAATGATATCAATTACTATAACCCGAATCATTAGCAATTTCCATAACTTACTTTTTATCTAGTAGTATAGCAGGTAGTTCAAAAAAATACTCCCAACAAGGGCAGTCAGTTCATCTATCGGGGAATGAGAAAATCGCCTATTAAGTATGAAAGCTTAAAATATGCAATATGAATCGAACCCACAATCATTGATATTTTCCTTTGAATTTCAATGATAAGGATGGTTGATTCACAATAAAAAAAGCCGATTTATTCAATCGGCTTTTTTTATTCATCCAACAATATTATGATATGTCTGTTTTTATCGAATTATTTGTCCCTGCATTTTTTTTATCTTTCATGCGACTGAAAATAAAGGCTAGAACGGAACCTGATATATTATGCCAAACACTGAAAATGGCACTAGGTACAGCGGCCAAAGGCGAGAAGTGGGCTGTTGCTATAGCTACACCTAAACCAGAGTTCTGCATACCAACCTCCATTGCGACAGCTTTCTGTTTAGCTAAATCCATCCCGCATAAACGAGCAAAGAAAAAGCCGAGAAGAAAACCAAGAACATTATGAAGAACGACGACTGCAAAAATGAGCAAACCTGTTTTAGCCAGCTGAGCTTGGCTGCCTGCCACTACGGCAGATACGATCAGAACGATAGAAATGACAGATACTAGAGGCAAAGCCTTTGCCCCAGCTTCTGCCTGTTTACCGAAAAACTTTTTAACAATGAATCCAAGCATCAGTGGGATGATCACCACCTGAATGATGGAAATGAATAGTGATCCAATACTGATATCCACCCATTTACTTGCAAAGAGCAAAATAAGCAGGGGAGTTACGATAGGCGCTAGAATAGTGGAAACAGAAGCAATGGCAACTGCAAGCGCAACGTTTCCTCTCGCAAGAAACACCATGACATTGGAAGCTGTTCCACTAGGGCAACATCCTACCAAAATAACCCCAACAGCCACTTCTTTGGGCAAATCGTACCCTAATGCTAATACAAATGCCAATAATGGCATAATGATAAAATGTCCTACTACTCCTAGTGCCACTTCTTTCGGACGTCGGAAAACTTCTTTAAAATCCGCTGTTGATAATGTAAGTCCCATGCCAAACATGACAATTCCTAATAATGGGACAATATAGGCTCCAATCCATATAAATTTATTAGGTAAGATATACGCAATAACTGCAAATATAATGACCCATAAGGTAAACGTTTTACCAGCAAATCCGCTGATTTTCTCTACTACTCCCATAGTGACCCTCCTAGATGTTTTAAAATAAAACAATTATAGTTTATATTCAGAATATTTTAAACCTTTTTAAAAAATCAATACATCTTTAAACAGCCTTTTGGGTATTTTCATTATGGACAGTCATATTGAAAACGATGATTTTTGGAACTATAATTCTCTTCCGCTGAACTAGTGTGAATATGGATTTACTCTAGGAAAAAAGCGGACAGGGTTTTTAGAGATTCTATTCGCTTTTTTACTTTATCTTTTAATAAAAAATAAGAGGGTGCTGTATATTAGTGGCAAACCAATTTATAAGGAACTGGAGTTGGAATGAGTATTTGTTGTTTTACAGGTTTAATTATTGCTATTGTATGTGTAGCTAGAGCTATAAAAGAAGTGGAGATGTGGTTTCTTTGATACATATATTAATTGCGGATGATGATCGGCATATTCGGGAGTTGCTTAAATTTCATTTGGAAAAGGAAGGATACATGGTATCGGAAGCGAAGGACGGGAATGAGGCTTCCTTGATACTGGAGAAGGAACGGATCCATCTGGCGGTTGTCGATATTATGATGCCGTTTAAAAACGGACTGGATCTTTGTAAGGAAATCCGGGATCAATATGATCTGCCTGTCATTTTATTGACAGCTAAAGATCAACTTATCGATAAGGAAAAGGGGTATTTTGCGGGTACTGATGATTACCTCGTCAAGCCATTTGAGCCACGGGAACTTCTATTTCGGATAAAAGCGCTATTGCGAAGGTACCGTATGGTGAATTCTGAATCCATATCATTGAATCAAACGGTCATTGACCGTAAAAGTTATGAGGTTCGAATAATGGGGAATACGCTGCTCCTGCCGCTTAAGGAATTTGAGCTGCTGGCTCAGCTTGGGAGTTTTCCTGATCAGGTCTTTACGCGTGAACAGCTTATTGAACTGGTGTGGGGTGCTGATTTTGAAGGGGATGATCGGACGGTTGATGTCCATATTAAACGGTTAAGGGAACGTTTTGCCGGGCGTACCGATGATTTTGTTATAACGACTGTCCGTGGCTTAGGTTATAAACTGGAGGTCAATAGGAAGTGAAAACACTCTATTTCAGGATAGTTATTCAAACCATTTTGATCATGGTGCTTGCCAGTGTCATCGCTTTTTTGATTTCCAATATCTATTATCATAAGGTTCAGAAACCTTACAATGGCGAGAAGATAAGCAAAGTGGCAAGTGAGATTGTCTCCTTATATGAGGAAAACCCAGATCAGGATATTGATGACTATTTAAATCATATAGCAGGATTGCACTATCAAATGTATCTATTTAATGAGCAGGGTGAAGGAACTTTATATGGGGAGCCGTTTCGGGAAACGGCTTTAGATCCAGACACAATTTCCGGAGTTTTGAACGGAAAAACGTATCAAGGGATCGCCAATTATAATAATGGGCTATTTATTACCGGTTTTTTTGAGGATGTATTAATCAATAGCATTGGCGTTCCCATGAACGTGAATGGGGAAAGGCATGCATTGTTTGTAAGGCCGAATATAGAACTTCAGTTTGGAGAGTTCCGCTTTTACCTTTCTGTTTTGCTCGTACTTACGCTCCTACTCAGTTTTTTATTTGTTATTATAAACACGCGTTTCATCGTTAAGCCAATTACGAAATTAACGGAAGCTACAAAGAGAATCGCTGATGGGGATTATAGTAGTGAATTAAATGTCAGCCGAAGCGATGAGATAGGGGATTTGGCACAGCATTTTTCGAAAATGACCCATAGTATCCAACGGTTGGATGATATGAGGCAGGAGTTCGTATCGAATGTATCTCATGAAATTCAATCTCCGCTCGCATCCATCCAAGGTTTTTCTCAAACCCTTCAATCGGAGGAATTAACAAAAGATCAAAGAAATAATTACTTGTCCATTATTGAAAAAGAAAGCAGGCGCATGTCATTGTTAAGCAAACAGCTGCTAATGCTTGCTTCCTTGGATAAAGAGGATGACCCGCTGCAACGTTCCAATTTCGATTTAGCGCAACAAATACGGCAAGTGTTGTTCATGCTGGAATGGAATTGGCGGGAAAAAGATATGGTGATCGAAATGGATTTGCCTTCAACCGTCATTTCTGCAGATGAGAAACTTTTAAATCAAGTATGGACGAATTTGATAACCAATAGCATTAAATACTCGGAAAGCGGCAGTTCAATCAATATTTGGATTAAAAAAATAGGCAGTGCTGTTGAAGTGATGATTGCTGATACGGGCATGGGAATTCCAGAAGAAGACCTCCCTTATATCTTTGATCGCTTTTATAAAGTCGACAAAGTGAGGAACAGGAGTGAAACAGGCAGCGGATTAGGACTTTCGATTACGAAGAAGACGGTTGAACTTCATGGCGGAACGATCGAGGTTCAAAGCGAACTCAGTAAAGGGACCACTTTTTATATACGGCTGCCCCTTATGTAATCATTTGTTCATCTTCCATTCATATTGATTGTTTACAATCGGGTCATACCGAATCAAGTAGGAATTGATCGGTAAACAAAAGGAATGGGGGATGAAATGATGTTTTTGGCAATACGTGAACTAAAGCATTCAAAGTTACGTTATCTGCTGATTGGACTGATCATGGTATTGGTCGCTTTGCTTGTCTTTATCATTTCAGGATTAGCTAATGGACTTTCTTCAGATAATGCTTCATCCATACAAAATATGAAGGCCGACTATTTTGTCATGGAGCATGACTCTAAAAATAAATTGAACCGATCGATCATATCCATGGAAAAACTAGATGAAATCCGTGCTTCCTCGGATGTTAAAGCAGCCGAGGGTCTTGGGCAAACGATGACCACATTGAATAAAATCGGGTCAACGGAAAAAACGGATGTCACGATTTTTGCGACCAATGCTAATGGTATTTTAGCACCGAAGGTCATAGAAGGAAGGAACTATGACAATAAGAAACAAGGTGAAGTAGTTGCTGATCGTTCTTTAAAAGAGGTTGGCTATAAATTAGGTGATTCACTCAAAGATGACCTATCAGGTAAGGTTTTCACCATTGTTGGTTTTACAGAAAAGCAGTCTTACAGCCATTCACCTGTTGTTTACATGAATGTTAAGGGATGGCAGGAGATTAATCCTGCATTGAAAAACCAAGGGGAAGATTCAATCAGCACCATAGCAGTGCAAATGGATTCGAAGGCAGAAGAGAATGTACGTGAATCATTGCCTGAGGATGTAACGCTCATTTCTAAAGAAGAATCACTTCAGAGTATACCAGGGTTCAAAGAGGAACAAGGTACATTGACGATGATGATTGCTTTCTTGTTTGTCATAGCAGCATTCGTTTTGGCTGTATTCTTTTATGTGATTACCTTGCAAAAAACGAATCAATTCGGAGTTCTTAAAGCACTCGGGGCCAATACGGGCTACCTGGCAAAAAGTATTATTGGTCAAGTAATGCTGCTTGCAGTGACATGCATAGCCATCAGTGTTGCCCTGACATATGTCGTCACGTTAATCATGCCAGAGGGAATGCCATTCGTATTGAGTACCGATTTGGTCATTAAATATTCCGTGTTACTTTTGGTTGTATCCGTATTGGGTTCGCTGCTATCACTATACCGAGTAGCGAAGATAGACGCGATCGAAGCAATAGGGAGGGTATCATGATGAGGGATAAACTATTATTTGAAAACGTCAGTAAGATTTATGGGGAAGGCGTTAATAAGGTGACAGCCCTTGATAATATTTCCCTGAATGTGAAAGCGGGGGAATTCGTCGCGATCGTGGGTCCTTCAGGCTCAGGAAAAAGTACTTTTCTTTCAATAGCGGGTGCGTTACTATCTCCGAGCGAAGGTCGCTTACTGCTGAATGATGAGGATATTACATCACTATCCTCAAAGGAATTGACTCGGGTGCGCCTTGAAAAGATCGGGTTTGTATTCCAGTCATCGAATCTTGTTCCATATTTAACTGTACGAGATCAGCTTCTGCTACTTTCTGAACTGATTGGCAAGCGGGATAAAAAAACTGTGAAAAAAGCGGACGAATTGCTTAGCCATCTTGGACTTGGAAATCGGGCAGATCACCTGCCTGAAGCACTATCGGGCGGAGAGCGGCAGCGTGTAGCCATCGCCCGTTCGCTGATGAATGATCCTGAAATCATTTTAGCGGATGAACCAACGGCAAGTCTTGATTCCAAAAGAGGCAGGGATGTTGTTGAAATGCTTGCACATGAGGTGAAGTCAAGAAATAAAGCGGCCATCATGGTAACGCACGATGAAAGAATGCTAGATTTATGTGATCGAGTGGTCAATATTACAGATGGCAAGGTATTTGGATGAGTTATACTTAAAACACACGCCCCCTTGAGTTGAATCAAGGGGTAACTAGGCCGCCGCCTCTCCAAAGGAATTAGGAGAGGCGGCGGCCTGAATTCTCTGAAATACTAGATGGAACCGTTATAAATAATTTTATAGGAACGGGCTGCAAATATGTAAGCAAAGGCAAAGGCATATTTTATAAACGGCTATAAGAAAAGGATATTATACTGGTATCCCAGACCGTTCTCTTCGGATTAATTATGTTTTTTAATTTTAAAGAACAAACAGTGATAAGTTGCTTTCACACCTGATTCTTCTCGGTATTCTGTGTCGTATATGTTGATTAACTCTCGAAAAAAAGCGGGGCGTTGGCAGTAGTTTTCTTTGTTGCTGTTAGCTGCACCAATCTTTTTGATTGAAGTGAAAAATTCACGTACTGTCTGAAAGTACTCTGGTTCAAGCGTTTCCATTTTTGTCATCTCTATTGGAAATGCTGATGAAAAAGGGATTGCTTCTTCACAAACTTGCGATAATTCTTCTAGAGTATAAAACATTTGGCCAGGTGAACTATCAATGGTAAGTTGAAGCTTTTCTTTCGCATGTTCATATGACATATGAAGCTCTTGAAAGGTTTTAGTTCCGAACGTTGAAAATATCAGGCTTCCTTCAGGCGTTAAACGCGAAGACAATTTTTCAAGGGTTGCAGGAAGGTTATTCAGCCATTGAAACGTTGCATTGGAAATAACTAAGTCATAGTTTTCATTAAGTTCCATTTCTTCGATGTCAGCACATAAAACAGTAACACGGTCTTCCTTTGTCAGTCCTTTCGCCACTTCAACCATTCCTGGTGCTAAATCAACAGCCGTAATAACAGCATTAGGAAATGTTTTAACGAGTAACCTGGTCAAGTAACCAGTGCCGCAGCCAATTTCAAGAATATTAATTCTTTGACTGGGGTTTTTTTGAGGAAGTAGATCAACCAATTGTCTCGCCATATTTTTTTGAACATTGGCATACGCATCATATGTTTTCGCATGTTCACTGAACCGCTTACTTAACAATCGTTTATCAATCATGAATGTACTCCTTTTTGAATGAATGTTTTCATGAGCTGCACACATTCCTGTGGTTTTGTGAAAAATGGAATATGACCAGTACCTTCCATAATGTGGAGTTCAGCTTCCCCACCCAGATTTTCTTTAATGAAAGATGAGGCTTCGAGTGGGCAAATTTTGTCTTCCATTCCATGAATCAATAAAAAGGGGGTTTTAACCTGAGCGAGCTTTACTCTTACGTCTTTCTGAAGTAAATAATCCAAACCTATAAGAAGCGAAAACACATCATCTCCTTGAAACTCGCGTTGAATTGTCGCATTGAATTGATGATAAAAACCTTCTTTTTTTTCTGCTTCGGAAAACATTGCTTCATAAAATGAAATCAAAGTCTTCTCTTTATTACGCTGTAGTTGTTTCTTCATGCGCTCGACAATAAGTGGATTCCAACCAAATGAATAGTTTTCATCCGTGGTAAACCGACTCGTTGCACCAATTAGTATAAAACCTTTTATTTTTTCTCGATATGAGCTTATAAGTTCAAGTGATACGAGTGCCCCTAATGACCAGCCAAGTAAAAAAATAGGACCATCGATGGAAGCGATTGTGTCGATGACTCGTTCTTCAAAGTCATTTAGTGTTTTCGTATCTCTCCATTCTATAAATGAAAGGTTAAATGCTTCAGACAGCGGTTTGATTAACGGTTTAAATGCTCCTTCTTCCATTCCCCAGCCAGGAAGCATGATTAAATTCGGCTTTTTCATTCAATAACACCCATTTCTTTTCCAATAATAGAAACCTTTTTAACTGCCCAATCAAGATCTTCTTTATTGTGGAGAGCTGTCACGGTAAACCGGATTCTCGCCTCATTTTCAGGAACGGTCGGCGGTCTGACAGCAATTGCTGCAATTCCTTCTTTCTGCAAACGTTTGGCAAATTTCATCGTTTTTTCGTTTTCTCCGATGACAATAGGAACAATATGTGATTGACTCCCACAAATATTAAACCCGTAATATGTGAGTTCTTTTCTAAAGTATTCCGAATGTGTTTGGAGCAGTGCACGGCGCTCTGGTTCTTCTTGCACAAGGTCAATCGCTGTCTTTATAGCACCGAGTATGGCAGGGGGGAGTGCAGTTGAATAAATGAATCCGCGCATGCGATTTTTTAAATAGTCAATAAGCCATTTTTTTCCGACAACATAGGCTCCGAATGAACCAAGCGCTTTACTGAATGTTCCCATTTGGATATCAATTTTATTTTGAAGATGGAGATGACAGGCATAACCTTCACCGTTTTTACCGTAGATGCCGCTTCCGTGTGCTTCATCTGTCATTAAAATTGCGTTATAACGTTCTTTTAATCGAACAAGGTCTTCAAGATAAGCAAAGTCACCGTCCATGCTGAAGACCGTATCCGTCACGATTAATTTACGTGCTTCAATTGATGATTTTTTCAATAATGCTTCTAAATGATCTAAATCATTATGCCGATATCGCATATGCTTCGCACGGCTCAAAAGAGCTCCATCGACAATGCTTGCATGATTCAATTTATCACTATAAATAAAATCGTTACGAGACAGCATAGTGGATATAATTCCTAAGTTTGCGTTATATCCACTGTTGATAATGAGACCTGCTTCTGCTTTCTTCCAATTGACAAGAGCTTGTTCTGCTTGGTCGTAAAGAGGATGATTGCCAATGATTAAACGTGAAGCCGTTGCTCCTGCACCATATGTATGTACTGCATCAACCATAGCCTTTTTCAACCGTTCATCTCCTGCATATCCTAAATAGTTATTGGAAGCAAGGTTTAGCATTCTATGGCCGTTGATCAAAAGCCATGGCTTCTCGGCAAATACAGTTGTGACGAGTTCACGTTTTTGCGATATCTCTTCTAAATAAGCCAGTTCTTTCTTTATTTTATCTTCCCAAGGTAATTGCTTTTCACTGTGCATGGACATTCTCCTTTTGTTATATGTTAACTTAAATTAATTTTAGTTAACATATAAAACATTCTAATCATGACCCTATAAAACTGTCAAGCTTTGAAAAGGAACCCGATTATAAAATAATTATTCATAGATCAGGGAGATAACGAGGGGTGAAAGAGGAGAACTATTATCAGCATTCTGATTAGAATTTGTCCTTTGAACCATGTAGTGGAGCAGTAGAGTTTTACCATAACAATAAGTTGTAAGGGGGATTATGATGGCTGCTGTTTTCCATGGGCAGCAGCTTTGTTAAGCTAATGTCTAAAAGAGCTTAGAAAAAATTAGTGCCTTTTACGTATTAAGCTTATTCATTGAAGATAGTCTAACTACCAAGGTAGTCTTTTTGTTAAACCTTCAAATCTTTGAAGGATTAAATGGAATTCCATGTTACTATAGAGCAGTGAAATTAACCTATTTCTTTTCACATTAACAATTACATAAAGGAAGGTAATTAAATATGAAAAAGATTTCTTTAGATGTTTTATTTATATTAATAGGAGCTTTTATTTTCGCTTTGGCAATAAATCTTTTCGTTATTCCCAATGAACTTGGTGAGGGAGGAGTCACGGGGATAACCATCATTTTATTTTATCTTTTTGAGTGGTCACCAGGGCTGTTAAGTTTGATCATTAATGCTTTCCTGCTCATTGTCGGTTATAAATATCTGTCGAAAATGACAACGATTTATACCATCATCGCCGTTGCATTCAACTCGCTTTTCCTTCATTTAACCGAAAGTTGGAATATATCTTCCGATGAAATTGTCATCAATGCGATATTTGGCGGGGTTTTTGCCGGAGCAGGGATTGGAATAATCATTCGAGTTGGAGGTACGACTGCCGGTACAACGATCCTAGCCCGAATTACGAATAAATATTTGGGATGGAGCTTAAGTTATGGACTTCTGTTTTTCGATTTAATCGTTGCGTTCTCATCTTATTTCATCATTGGCGCAGAAGGTCTGATGCTTACTATCCTAATGCTTTATATTGGAACAAAAACGATGGAATTCATCATTGAGGGATTGAACCCGAAAAAAGCGATTACCATCATATCAAATGAAGCGGACCAGATTGCAAAACAAGTGACGGTATTGATGGACCGAGGGGTAACCGTTTTTAGCGGTCATGGATACTATACAAAAGCATCCAAGGATATTTTATATATCGTTATAAGTAAGCAAGAGGTGCTCAAGTTAAAGAGAATTGTGCAGTCAACGGATAGCAATGCTTTCATAGCCATACATGACGTTCGGGATGTATTTGGTGAAGGATTCCTGGATATCTCGAAGTCCTGAAGCGATTGGTTAGTTAGAAATGAAAAGGCCTAATAGGCTTTTTTATTTTGCAATGTAAAAAAATCTGTAAATTCCGAATAATTTGTTATATTATGTAAGTAAGAATCCACACACCCTGAGGAATGCAGCCATTAAATATGGAGGTGTCTAAAATGATCCTTTTAAAAGTGGATGACAGAAAGTTTGGGAAAAGCAATATCAAGTACAGTGTAGTTGATAAGGAAACGAATGAATTGATCATTAGTGGTGTGTTTAAAGAATTTGGACAGGCAAGCGATAAATATTATGAACTGAAAGATGAATATGGTTCATCCAATGTACAGATGGTATTGAAGTGAAAAGAGGGGGACCGTTGGGTTTCCCTTTTTGGGTACTAATGTCAGAGGTGAAAATGGCCCGTACAAAAAAAGTTTTTATAATCGTTTAAAGGAATAATCAATGGTTTCTGAATCATATAATTAGATTGAGAAGGTTTTAAACATCCTTTTTTTACAATATACTACAATTTAATTGTAAAGTATGGAATTTGGTGGTAATATAAAGCGCATAAATGTAAACGTTTGCAAAAGAGTTTGTGAGGAGGTGATGTAAAAGAAGTACGTTAGACTATTCATATCGTAGAACGAAAGGTTTTTATTTTACTATTTTATGCAAACGTTTTCTTAAAATTGCATGAATATTATGAAAAAAGGGAGAGTCGGTAGGCATGAATCGTAAAAAATGGTACGGGGGAATCTTTTCTGTTTTATTAATTTTTAGTGTGATTTTGGCTGGATGCTCTTCTTCTACTGGTGGAAACAGCGACTCTAAGGATAAAGTGACTCTGGATATTTTTCAATTCAAGGTAGAATTCAAGTCGCAATTCGAGGCATTGGTGAAACAATATGAAAAAGAAAATCCAGATGTGAAGATCAAGATATCGACAGTTGGCGGTGGAAATGATTATAAATCAGCCATTACGGCAAAGTTCGCTTCAGGTGAGGAGCCAGCGGTTTTTAACATTGGCGGACCGGTAGATGTCAAACAATATAAAGATAGATTATTAGATTTAAAGGACACGAAGGCAGCGGCAGCAGCACTTGATGGCACTTTGGATGGCGTGGAAGAGGACGGGCAAGTTCTTGGACTTCCATTTAACCAGGAAGGATACGGCTTGATTTATAACAAACGGATATTTAAGGAAGCCGGAATCAATCCTAAAGAAATTACAAGTTATGCAGCATTAGAGGCGGCAGTTAAGAAAATGGATTCACAGAAAGACAAATTGAAAATCGATGCAGTTTTCGCTTACCCGGTTAAAGAGAAGTGGGTGACAGGAAACCATTTATCCAATGTATTCTTAGCGCCGGAGTTTGATGGGAATGTGTTAAAAGCAAGCAAGTCTCCAACTGTTAAATTCACGGATGGTGACAAGTTTAAACAAATGGTCGATATCCAAAATAAATATTCCGTCCAGCCGACAACAAGTCTTGATTACTCCCAACAAGTGGAAGAGTTGTTCTCCCTTGAAAAGGTTGCAATCATTCAGCAAGGTAACTGGGTGTATAACACAGTATATGATATGGACCCGGAATTAGCGGAAAAAGGCATTGGTATCATTCCGATTCCTAATGGAGACAAAGCAGGAATGCCGGTCGGGGTACCGAACTATTGGGCAGTGAACAAGAAATCGGATGAAAAGGTACAGGAAGAAGCGAAGAAGTTCCTCGACTGGATGTATACATCTGAAGAAGGGAAAAAAGCCGTTTTGGAAGATTTTAAATTCATTCCTGCTTATGAAGGATATGATGTAGAAAAAATAGCCGATCCAATTTCAAAAGAAATTTATAAATACTCCCAAGATGGAAACACGATTGGTTGGGTGTTTAATGGATATCCGGTTGGTTGGAATGATGATCTTGGTGCAAGTGTCCAAAAGTACGTAACTGGTAAATTGACGTGGGATGAACTTGTCCAACAGAACATTGAAAATTGGGAGAAGATTCATAGCAAGTAAGTGTTCGGAATGGCAAATGACCAATCGGCATGAAAAGGGTGTCGATTGGTTGTTCCTGTTACAAGAAAGTAGCTAAGGGAAATTGCGTAAATAAGGTATACATCATTTACTAACTAGTCATGATCGATGATTTTTAATATATTTTGAAATCCGTTATCTATTAAATCATTTCAAGGAGGTCGGTTTCGTTGAGGAATCGGGATGCCGCATATTGGCTGTTTTTGACACCTGTTCTTGCTGCACTCATTTTGGTGGTGATCGTGCCACTCATCTACGGATTTTATTATTCCTTTACGAATTGGAACGGTCTAGGGACGCCAGCTTTCATCGGTCTTAAGAATTATATGGATTTGTTTACGGATAGAGGGTTTCTGGATACATTTTGGTTCACCATTAAATTTTCCGTAGCGGCAATTGTTGTAATCAATGTCATCGGTTTAAGTTTGGCTCTTATCGTGACATCGAAAATCAAATCAAGCAACATACTGCGGACAGTTTTCTTTATGCCCAATTTAATTGGCGGCTTGATCCTAGGTTTTATTTGGCAGTTCATTTTCATTAAGGTCTTTGGTGCGATTGGTGACTTGACTGGGATCGAGGCATTTAATGGATGGTTATCAACGACAGAAACAGGTTTTTGGGGATTGATCATATTAACGTCTTGGCAAATGGCCGGGTATATCATGATCATTTATATTGCATATCTGCAGGCTGTTCCTGAAGACTTGATCGAAGCGGCAAAAATTGATGGGGCTAACAGCTTCCAGCGCTTTCGCCATATCACCTTCCCGCTTGTGGCACCTGCTTTTACCGTCAGTTTGTTTTTGACGCTGTCCCACTCGTTCAAGATTTATGATCAAAATCTTTCTTTGACGAACGGAGCTCCCTATAATTCAACCGAAATGGTCGCGATGAACATTGTAAAATCCGCTTTCACCGAAAATGATATGGCATATGCACAGGCAAAAGCCGTAATCTTTTTCGTAATTGTGGCAGCAGTTTCTTTAACACAAGTGTATATCAATAAGAAAAGGGAGGTTGAGCTGTAATGAGAAAAAAATGGAAGCTATGGCTGGTTGGATTCATCGGTTTCATTTTAGCCGTAATATGGCTCACTCCGTTTTATTTAATGATTGTCAATGCTTTTAAAATGAAGCGGGATATATTTGCCGATACACTGGGACTGCCTGAAACCTGGACATTCGAAAACTTCATTCAAGCTTTCGAGCAATTGGATTTCCTCCGGACTTTATTCAATTCTTTATTGATATCGGGCGTCAGTGTAGTCATTATTATCATCTTTTCTGCGATGGCCGCATATGCACTTTCCCGAAACAAAAGTAAAATAAGTTCCTTGCTTTTCTTTGTGTTTGTAGCAGCCATGTTGATTCCGTTTCAGTCTGTGATGATACCGCTTGTTGCCCAATTTGGTCAGCTGGGGATGTTGAACAAGGCCGGACTGATTTTCATGTATTTAGGTTTTGGTTGCAGTCTTTCCATATTCCTATACCATGGTACATTAAAAGGGATTCCCATCTCTCTTGATGAAGCAGCTAAAATTGATGGTGCTAACCGGTTTCAAGTATTTTGGCATATCATCTTTCCATTATTAAAACCGATGTCCATTACAGTTGGGATCTTAAATGTCATTTGGATATGGAATGACTATTTGTTGCCATCCCTTGTTATTGGTGGCGAGGGATCGGAGACCATTCCGCTTAAATTGTTCTTCTTTTTCGGGCAATATACGAAACAATGGCATCTTGCCTTGGCTGGACTTACTTTATCCATCATTCCAGTCATCATTGCGTATTTTTTTGCTCAAAGGCAAATTATCAAAGGAATTGCAGATGGAGCCGTTAAATAACTATTTAAATATAGGGAATATTAAACCATATGCGGTGAACGGGAAGTGGTGATGAATATGTCTGTTACAATAAAGGACGTTGCCAAAAAAGCGAATGTCGCTCCATCAACGGTATCGCGTGTAATTCATAACAGCCCGACAATAAGTGAAAAGACAAAGCGTAAGGTACGCAAGGTATTAAAAGAAATGGGCTATCATATGAATGAAAATGCCCGCAACTTAGTCACGAAGTCCACAAAAGCCATTGGAATCGTCATGAAAAGTTCCGCAAGGGAATCACTTTATAATCCCTTTTTTCCAGAAGTGATCCGAGGCATCGGGGATTTCTGCAATAAAGAGGGGTACAGCCTTTCTCTGACAACCGGCGAGACGGAAGATGCCATCTTTGAGGATGTCGTGAAAATGGTTCAGGGCAGAAGAGTGGATGGCATGATTGTTTTATACTCTAAAAAGGACGATAAAGTAGTGCCGTATTTAATAAAGCAAGGCTTTCCGTTTGTTTTGATAGGGAAGCCAAGTACGAACGTCGGCGGCATCACATTCATTGATAACGATAATGTTCAAGCGGCCAGGGAAGTATCGGAGTTTGTAATCAGCCTTGGACATGAGCGAATCGCCTTTTTAGGAGGCAGTCCAGAGTTTGAAGTGATTCAAGCCCGCTTGACAGGGTTTCAACAAGCGATGGAGCAGGCTGGATTAGATGTGCCACAGGAATATATCAAATTGATCCCTTTAAATCGAACAGATGGAATAAAGGCGATTGATGAATTGCTGGAATTAAGTAAGGCTCCAACCGCTTTTTTGGTTATGGATCTTTTATTGGGAGTTCTTTTGCTTGGAGTTTTAGCTGAAAAGAACTTGAAAGTGCCGGAGCAAATTAGTGTCGTCTGTTTTAATCACTCAGAATTCATAGAATTTTTAAGTACGCCGCTTACAACGGTTGATATCCATACGTATCAGTTAGGGTATGAGGCGGCAAAATGCGTGTTCGATCTCATTGCAAATCCTGAAATGATGGAAAAAAGTATAAGTATCCCTACCAAAATCATAAAGCGGGAGTCGCATTTTGTTGCCGAAAAGGAAATTAAATGAAAAATGTAGAAATGTTTTACTAATTAAAGCTTGATTTTTGCTAACATAAATTTACAATATAGATTATCACTATTATTTTTGAAATAAGCCAATAAGTATGATCTGATAATCGACTAAGGTTTGATCACGTTTAACGCAAACGTTTGCGTTACGAATAAAGAGGTAATAGTTAACATACGAGCAGGAGCAAGATGCCGACAAATTGATATGGAGGAGATTGTTCATGAGAGTCCTAGTATGGAATGAGTTTCGCCACGAGAAAACCAAGCCTGAAGTAGCCGAAGTATATCCAGATGGAATCCATGGGGCAATTTCCGGCTTTTTACAAAGCGAGCAGGTCGAAGTGAGGACGGCCACTCTCGATGAAGAAGAGCATGGATTAACCGAAGAAGCACTGAAACGAACGGATGTACTTCTATGGTGGGGACATGTAGCACATGATGAAGTTCAGGATGAAATTGTTACGAGGGTTCAGAAGCGGGTTCTCGAGGGAATGGGTCTCATCGTCCTTCATTCTGGTCATTTCTCTAAAATCTTCAAACAGTTAATGGGCACGACTTGCGATTTGAAATGGCGGGTGGCGGATGAGAGGGAAAGGCTCTGGGTTGTCGATCCCAGTCATCCGATCGTTGATGGAATCGGGGAATATATAGAGCTTGAGAAGGAAGAGATGTATGGGGAACATTTTGATATTCCTGCACCAGATCAATTAATATTCGTCAGTTGGTTTGAAGGCGGGGAGATCTTCAGAAGCGGTTGCACGTATCAGCGGGGAAAAGGAAGGATTTTCTATTTCCGTCCAGGTCATGAAACATATCCGACTTTCCATAATCCAGAGATTCAACGGGTAATTAAGAATGCCGTTGATTGGGTCAAGCCAGAATTTGGAATGGTAACGAACTATGGGAAAGCCGAACCGTTGGAATCCATATCAACAAAGAGCTGAAGTGAAGGAGAGAACAGAATGGGCAAAGTGAAGGTAGGAGTCATTGGATGCGGGAGTATCGCAAAAAATAGGCATTTTCCGGAGTATGATGCACATAAGGAAACTGAAATCATTGCCGTTTGTGATATTGTGCCAGACCGGGCGAATGCAGCAGCACAAAGGTATGGCGCCCAAGCATATACTAATTATATAGAACTTTTGAAAAATGAGGAGATTGAAGCGATCAGTGTATGTACACCGAATTACCTGCATGCAGGCATCACAGTTGCGGCCTTGGAAGCAGGTAAGCATGTCCTTTGTGAAAAACCAATGGCCACTTCTTTAGATGAAGCTGAAAAAATGAATGAAGCATCAGCGAAAAGCGGAAAAATACTAATGATTGGTCATAATCAGCGTTTTGTTCCTTCGCATCAAAAAGCGAAACAGCTTATTGAGAGTGGGAAGCTAGGAAAAGTCTATAGCTTCCGGACGGCCTTTGGACATTCCGGGCCAGAAACCTGGAGCGTGGACGGACGGGAAAGCTGGTTTTTTAAAAAGGATCAGGCAGTCATTGGTGCAATGGGCGACTTAGGCGTCCATAAAGCTGATTTATTAAGGTATCTCCTTGGAGAGGAATTTGTTGAAGTGGGAGCCTTTGTGGAAACGACTGCCAAGAAGAACACAGACGTTGATGACAGTGCGGCCTGTATTCTCCGGACGGAGAGCGGTATCATCGGTACTCTTACCGCCAGCTGGTCTTATGCAAAAGAAGACAATGCGACGGTCATTTATACGGAAAAAGCGGTATTGCGCCTTGAAGACGATCCGAAATACTCACTGATCATCCATCATGATGATGGAAAGACAGAAACCATCCAATTAGGAAGCATCCAGACAAATGATTCTGATGGACAGCATGATTCCGAAGTGATCAGCCACTTTGTAAAATGTGTGGTGAACAATGAGGAGCCTCTTGTCTCCGGAGTTGAAGGGTTAAAATCATTAAAAGTCATTCTTGGCGCGATGGAATCAAATACATCCCGAAAAATCATCCGCTTATAAAGGGGTTTATAGTCATCATGTACAAATTAAAAATGGGTATTATCGGTGCTGGCGGAATTGCCCAAAAAAGGCATATCCCAGCTTTTCAAAAATTTCAAGATAAGGTAGTTTTATACGCCATCCAGGATATAGATGAAATGAAGGCGCGAGAAGTGGCACGTGAATTTCATATCGAAAAGGTTTTCACCAATTATGAAGAAATGTTTGCTGAAGTGGATGCTGTTACGATTGCAACGCCAAATAAGTTCCATGCGGAGATTTCAATTGCTGCCCTGCAAGCGGGTGTACATGTGTTATGCGAAAAGCCGATGGCCATTACAACTGAGGAATGTAAGGCAATAACCGAGGCTGCAAACATATCGGGTAAAGTGTTATCGACTGCTTATCATTACCGCTTCATGAAGGAAGCCCAAGCTGCAAAGAAAATGATTCAGGCCGGTGAAATCGGTGAGCCATATGTAGCGCGTGTACAGGCAATCAGACGCCGAAAAGTCCCTGGCTGGGGAGTATTTACAAGCAAAGAATTGCAAGGCGGGGGAAGCGTAATCGACTACGGCTGCCATTTGCTTGATTTGGCTTTATGGCTGATGGATGACCCAGAACCGATTGAAATCGTAGGTTCGACATATAATTATGTCAGTAAGGGTGTCGATCAGGTCAATCTATGGGGGAATTTCGATGCATCGGTATTTGAAGTGGATGACCATGCCACGGCTTATATCAAATTTGCCAACGGAGCATCTTTATTATTCGAAACTTCTTGGGCCGCGAATATCCGTGAAGAAGCAACTGTTTTGAGTTTATCCGGAACACAGGGCGGACTTGATGTGTTCCCATTAGTCTTGAATCAGGCTAAGCACGGCATGCTATTAAATAGTGAGGCAGTATGGATGCCTGGGGAGGATACACCAGACCTGCAGCAGGCAGAGAACTTTATTGACAGCTGCCTAGGATTGGTGGAACCATTGGTAAAACCATCGGAAGCCATGAAAGTTTCAAAAATAATCGAAGCCATTTATCAAAGCTCGGCAAGTGGGAAGGTCATGAGCATAAACTAAAGAAAAGGTGAGGTGGGGCTTGTGAAATTAGGGGTTTTTACCGTGCTATTTGCTCAAAAATCATTCGAGGATATGCTTGATTATGTTGCGGATTCCGGATTAAAAACAGTTGAAATCGGTACAGGCGGGTATCCAGGCAATATCCATTGTCCACTCGATGAACTGCTGGATAGTGAAGAAAAGCGCCAAAAATACCTGGAATCCGTTCAAACGAGAGGATTAACGATCAGTGCATTCAGCTGCCACGGCAATCCGATCTCTCCAGATAAAGCGTTCGCCAAAGAAAGTGATGAAACATTGATTAAAACAATCAAGCTTGCATCCTTACTAAATGTCCCGGTCGTCAATACTTTTTCTGGTACAGCTGGTGATCACGAAGGAGCTAAATATCCAAACTGGCCTGTCGCCCCATGGCCCAATGAGTATACAGATGTGCTGAAATGGCAATGGGAAGAAAAATTGATCCCCTATTGGAAAAAAGTAGCTGCCATTGCCGATGAACACAATATAAAAATTGGACTTGAACTGCACGGTGGTTTTCTCGTTCACACACCCTACACCTTGTTAAAACTGCGGGAAGCTACATCGGATGCAATAGGAGCCAACCTTGATCCAAGCCATCTTTGGTGGCAGGGCATCGAGCCAGTCGGAGCCATCAAAATTCTAGGGAAAGCGGGGGCAATCTACCACTTCCACGCAAAAGACACATACTTGGATCAGGATAATATCAATATGTATGGATTAACCGACATGCAGCCATATGGAAATGTCCAAAGCCGCGCCTGGAACTTTCGCTCAGTAGGATGCGGACACAGCCTGCAAGATTGGTCCGACATCATGAGCGCCCTTCGCACATACGGTTACGATTACGTCGTCAGCATCGAACACGAAGATCCGCTGATGTCAGTCGAAGAAGGATTTCAACGGGCGGTAACCAATTTAAAAACTGTCCTCATCAACGAAAGTCCAACTGATTTATGGTGGGTATAATTTTATAGCCGATTACGAGCAGCCTATTAGAGGTTGCTTTTTATTGTGTGCCAGGCATGGCAACTATCTAGGTGGTGAAAGTCCACTGTGGGGGTACACATCGACCAACCACTAAGGAAG